>NZ_DALYOQ010000048.1:0-36165 GCF_031974595.1 Pantoea sp. CTOTU46764
CCCGTTCGACGCCGAAATATGTCTTGCCAGATAACTGGCAAGACGGTATCTACGGGATCGAGCGGTTGCCGTCCTTCAGCGGCTTCAGATAGGATCAGTCTTCACCCTTTTCCCTATATCTTTCAGCTGGGAATATTTCTCCAGCAGTTGGGGCCCATCATCAAGGCTCATCGCGAACATCCAGAGATAAGTCATGACGGAATAAATATGGCCGGCATCGGTCCCACCGCGTAAAGCCATGGCGAAAATGGTCATGGCAAACAATACAGCGGTGACCGCGCCAATCGAAAGATATCCCATCGCTTCGCGATCGGACAGGCGGATACGCAGCCCCGCCAACACCCGATAATGTCTGCTCAAAGAGGCCACCGGGGCACTGCTGACAAAGCCCACTTCTTTTTCAAGCCGACCATTAAGCCGGAAAAATAGGGCCTCATTTTTATTGGTGTAACCTGGCAGAAAAAACGAAAAGAACACTAAAACGGCCAGGCAGGCGATGCCCGACCAGAATTCAATCGCCAGCAACATTAACGCCGCCCCGGTGATAGAAGCCAGGGAAGTAATCAACACTGGCAGATGTTTTTCAAAGAAGTCGACGAACTCCCTTGAAAGCGCAACACGGGCGGCGATGGTTGAATGACTGTGATTTTCCCGACGCTGGGCCACGATAACCGGCACCGCCAGTTCAGCATAAATTCGCGCGAAAGTGCGCGTATCAAGGCTGCGCCTGGCGGCACCAATCACCCACATGGTAAAAACCATCAGGGCATAAAATACGGCATGCCATGCCTTACCTGCGACGATAGCATTGATGGCAAAACCGGCCAGCAATGGATAAAGCAGATAGGTCACGTTTTCGGCGATAACCAGCAATAAGGTAAAGAAAAGCTTTCTGTAATGACGGCGTCCAATGTTTTTAAGGGTATTAACCGCGCTGCCGGTAACGTTGACCGGTTCAATAATTTCATGCGTTTGCATAGGATCAATTTCTGTTAATATTAATTTGAGCGAATGCTCAAATTCTGATAAGAAGTCTATTTGAGCAACTGCTCAAAGTCAACGGAGCCGCAATATGAAAGAAACCAGGGAAGCGTTAAAAGCGCGCATATTGGAGGGCGCTGCCGCGCTATTCATAGAGAAAGGTATCGAGAACGTTTCAACGCGCGAACTCACCGAAAGGCTATCAATCTCCCGTAGCCATATTTATTATTATTTCAGCGACTGGCAGACGCTATGCATCGAAGCTCTGACAAGGTATTTGCAGAACGAGCTGGATGACTTTTCGCGATCCATTGAATCAACGCTACCTGCTGACAAACTCAATACTGCCATTGAAAACTATTTGCCGGATGCCCCGGACGCCGTCTGGCAGCTTTACGGCTCACTCTGGCAGATGGCGGGGCGCGATAAAGCCTTTGCTGATCTAGCAGAGTTGTTTATTAATAAGTGGACCCATTTCATCACCACCATCGTTGAGGAAGGGATTGCTCAAGGTATTTACCGGCCTGTTAAAAGCGGACGTTTTACACGCCAGCTCGGCGCCATGCTTAACGGCTATGCCGACAGCCTGATGATCAGTCCTAGTCCGGCCAAACATCGTGAAGCTGTTGAGGATATTCAGGCGTTTATTCGACTGACGCTTTAAGGGGTTTTAGGTGAGTGGATTGGCAGGTCAGATGCATACTTATTAGCCTGCCAAAAGTGATCCTATATTGTCCTTAAGCTTCTCTGAACATCTCATCTACGTGTGTTTTTTTAACCCCTCTAATTTTCAAACTGTTATCACTTCCGTTAACAAAAAACCATTTTCCAGTGGCGCACAGAAATCATTGCAGGCCTGCTTCAATGCCCGAAACAAAGGTGCAGATGATTAGTTTTTTTCACTCTAAATAATTACTAAACAGTTCCGATAACCATCCTCAAGAACAACACCAGTAAGAAAATTCTTATTTCCCAAGGCGGGTTATCTATGAATCAGACCATCTCATCTCCGGCTTGTGGCCTGCACTCGATGCGCTCCGTGCGCTCAGTTTTAATCAGAGGCTGAGCCATGACTCAAAATCCCCCTCTGCAGGTCGCTGCCCATAACGCCCTTTCAAAGGTTCAGGAGACGACACAATATCCTTTCGTTAGTGCACCCATGCTTCCAAGCCGGGAGGGACCGGCAGGCATTCGTTACGACTTTAACGATGGTGCCCGTGTCTTGCTGCCGGAAGGCCGCTGGCGCGTTGCGCTCATAGATGAGGATTCAGGCAATATTCTGTTCCACTGCGAATCCAGCGCAGGCTGGGTGACGTCTGCTAAAAAGTATTACATCCGCTTTCGCATTCGGGTCTGGCGTGGTGATGAGACCTCACCTCTACTGGATGAAGTGCTGTCGCTCAGGGACCAGCATGTGTTGATTTCATTTCCAGTCGGCACACTGGGTGACCTGCTAGGGTGGTTCCATTACGCCGAACGCTTTCGCACTCAACATGGATGCAGACTTGAGTGCAGTATGGCGCCCAACATCATCACACTACTGGAAGGCCAGTACCCCGACATTCGTTTTTCGACTCCTGCAGAGGCGGCGTGCGCGCCTTATGCCACTTACCGCATCGGTTTATTTTTTGGCGGGAACGATACCCATCAACCACTCGATTTTCGTCAGACCGGTTTTCACCGTATCGCCGGGCACATTCTGGGCGTCGACCATCGGGAAGAAGCGCCTCGGCTTAATCTCAGCGCCCCGCGAACGATCGCCGAGCCCTACGTCTGTATTGGTGTGCAGTCAACCTGCCAGGCCAAATTCTGGAACAACGGCCGCGGCTGGGCCGAGGTGGTAACACACCTTAAAACGCTGGGCTACCGAGTCCTTTGCATTGATCGCGACCCAACGACAGGCCACGGTTTTGTCTGGAATCACATCCCTTACGGTGCGGAAGACTTCACCGGCAACCTTCCGCTGCAGGACCGAGTGGATCTGCTGACACACGCGAGCTTCTTTATTGGCCTATCCAGCGGCCTCTCATGGCTTGCCTGGGCGTCGCAGATTCCCGTGGTGCTGATCAGCGGCTTCACGCTGCCAGGCGCTGAGTTCTTCACCCCCTGGCGGGTGTTCAGCAGCCATGGCTGCAGCGGATGCTGGGACAGCATGCATGAAAAATTCGATCACCAGGACTACTTCTGGTGTCCCCGTCACAAGGGAACTGATCGACAGTTCGAGTGCACCCGGCTTATCACCGGTAGACAAGTAAATGGCGTGATTGACCGTCTCGACGCGCAAATCCGTGGAAATCAAAAAACGTAACTAAACCACCCATGCGTAATCGACATTTACTCGCAGGGAACAAAACTTATAAGAGGCAGGGACATGAATAAGGCTTACAGAATTGTCTGGAGCGCTGCGCGCCAGGCGTGGGTTGTTGCGTCAGAACGTGCTGGATGCGGTGGGCGACCACCGATGGCCGTGAAGCGCATCGTCGGCACACTCCTCCTGATGGGAATGGCAGGTACTGCCGCCGCTACGACCTATGATGGCACGACAGTGAGCTCGGGTAGCTTAACGCTGAATAACGGAGACATTGCCAACAATATCTCGGTGATCAGCGGTGGAAACCTGAACGTGAACAACGGCGGGTTGGTGACCAGCAGTAACGTAGGTAACGGCGTAAACCTTTCCAACATTGTTGTTTCCAGCGGAGGCAGCGCAGTTTCTACTATTGTCAACTCTTCAGGCAGACAGTACGTAAACAGCGGCGGCAGCGCCACCGGTACCATCCTGAATGGTGGTTCTGAAATCATTTATGTTGGTGCGCATGTTTCGGGCTCCACTGTTAATAGCCGTGCACAGCAGGAAGTTTATGGCAACGTGACATCGACTACCGTTAATAACGGTGGCTCCCTTCTGGTTCTTGGCGGGACAACACAGTCGACCCACGTGACATCCGGTGGTCTTGAGTACGTTATCAGTGGAACAAGTGAATCTGCGCTCATTGATGCTTGGGGGAACCAGACTATTTACTCCGGAGCCAATGCGGTGTCAGCGGTCATTGCAGGCGGGACGCAGCGGGTCAGCGGCTCGGCAATCGATACCACAGTGAAGTCAGGCGGGGTCCAGTACGTCAGTAGCGGCGGTTCCTCCACCGGTACAATTATTGAAGCAAATGCTTCTCAGGGCATCTACGGCACCGCCACCTCCACTCAGGTGAACTCGGGCGGTGCTGAGTATGTTTACAGTGGCGGCAGCGCAAGCCTCACCACCGTTAAAGACGCTGCTTACATGCAAATTTTTACTGGTGGGTCAGCCTCACAGGCAACCATTAATTCAGGTGGCACCCTTTATGCTTTCGAGGGTGCTAACGCGACAGATCTGGTCATTAATGCCGGCGGCCGTCTCAATACTTTCACCGGTGCTACATTAAGCGGCACAAACGCGCTGGGCGAATTTTCGATCATCTCAGGCCATGCTAAAAACGTGCTGCTTGAGAACAACGGCTCATTAACCGTAGACGCCACGGATTCTTCAGAGAGTACCATTATTAATCAGGGCGGCGCCGAGTACGTGAACGGCAGCGCTTCCGGCAGTGTGGTAAATAATGGTGGTGTGCAACGCGTAATGGCTGGAGGCACGGCCAATGGTACAACTGCCAATGCCGGTGGTGAGCAGCAGGTTTACGGTACCGCTATTTCAACGACGGTTAACTCCGGTGGCGCACTTTCCGTGTTTGACGGCGGCGTCGCAAAACAGGCGATGATTAATAGCGGCGGTTTTTTGTCGGTCAACAGTGGAGGAACCGCGACAGATACCACCGTTCAGGCTGGCGGACTGCTGAATATAGCTGATGGAGGAATTCTGACACTTGCCGACAATCATTTTGTGAACAACGGTACGACAGCTTACGATACCGCCAGCGACATGTCCCTGGATACTAATCTGTCTGGTACCGGTCAGTTGACTAAGAACGGAAGCGGCACGCTGACGCTCGGTGGCACCCTTGCTCAGTCGCAGGTGAATCTGAATGCCGGTTCGCTGATTATGGATGGTTTGCAGGCCACCACTGACATAGTGGCGATCTCCGGCACATCACTATCTCTGGTGAACAGTGCCAGCCTGACGGGTATCATCGACCCGACCGATGTCAACATCGACAGCAGCAGTACCTGGAATATTACGGGCGACTCGTTGGTTGACACGCTGACCAATGCCGGCAGCATTGTTTTTGCCGCACCTCAGGGTACGTTCACTCCTCGCACGCTCACCGTGACCAGTCTTGTTGGCAATGGGGGGACCATTACCCTGAATACCGTTGCAGGCAACAGCAGTTCACCTACCGATAAATTGATCATTGATGGCGGTCAGGCGACGGGCAGCACAAGTCTGCGAGTGCTAAACCGCGGCGGACTTGGTGCACAAACCACTGGAAACGGGATCAACCTGGTCAGTGCGATTAACGGCGCAACAACAGATTCAGGAGCCTTCAGTCTTAACCAGCCGCTGGTAGCAGGCGCCTATTCCTACAGTCTTTACCGAAATGCCGATCAGAGTTGGTATCTGACCTCCCAGCAAATCAGTACCTCAACACCTGCCACGCCTGCAACACCTGCAACGCCAGGCACACCGGATCAGGACAGCGGAACAGGTACGCCGGTCAGTAACACAGTCAACTACCGTGATGGCATGTGGAGCTATGCTGCACTTCCTGCTCTTTCGTTCGATTATGACCGCCTGGTTGCAGGCACCGCCGATACACGTTTCCATTATGCCCAGGACAGCCGTATGTGGGGCCGCGTGGTGGCAGGTCAGTTGCGTCACGACAATAATGGCAGCCTGACTGGCGGCGGGGTTCCGGAAAGCAGCGGCGCTTATAGCTTCCTGCAAATTGGCGGCGACCTCTGGCAGTTCTCGGGATCCACTGCCGACTGGCGTGCCGGTATTTACGGTGCAACCGGGTTGATGCGCAGTGACGTCTGGCGTGATGGTGGGAAAAGTGAAGCGGGCACCGATCGTGATACCGTCTACACGGGTGGCGCCTATCTTTCAGGTCAGAGCCATGAAGGATTGCGTTTGGATGGCCTGTTGCAGGTAAGCCATCACAGCATTTCCACGGCCTCCAATGACGGCACGCGGTTGTCGACATCAGGCACCGGTTGGCTTGCTTCGGCACAGGCTGGACAGGCGTTCATGCTGACTCCTACCCTGTCGCTTGAGCCACAACTGCAATACACCATCCAGGGCATTTCACTGGATAATGCACAGGACGATGCCGCATCACTGGACTGGTCTGACAGTCGCCGCCAGTCCGTTCAGGCGGGATTGAGGATCGGTGCTCCTCTGAACAGCCCGGCGAAAGTGCTCTGGTGGGTCACACCTTCACTGACACAGTCTTTTGGTGGCCATAGCAACGTATCAGCCTCTGTGCAGGGCGTTTCAGATTCAACGGCTTCATTCCGCACTGACCTTTCAGGCACCAGTATCGGCCTGAACGGTGGCGTAAACGCGCAAATACGTGAGAATGTTAAGCTCGGCGTACAAGGTGGATATTCCGAAGCGCTTCACGGTGGAGAGTCTGGCGGCTTCTACGGTCTGGTCAATCTGGGCTATTCATTCCGCTAAGCGGCAATACAGTGCCGGGCATAGCTGCCCGGCGCTTCTTGTTTATATACTCCGCAGTTCCACCGTATTAGTAAATATCGTCTGCAGGCTTCATCAGGAAGTATTGGCGCTATTAAAAACGATCATCGTCACATTATCCATAGTCGAATAGCATTAAATAATGGACTCATTATTTGAGAAAGCACGTCATTAATCTGATTAATCAAAAAACCCTTCACTAATTCAATTTCAGCAGCCACACTGTCAACCAAATTAATCAAGTATAAATAAATAATATGACATTGAGTGTGGCTTATATATGACCATGCTGCAATAAAACATAACATTAACGCATATAGCAAAAAAGTTTCATATTGGGATGATTCATTACACGCGTTGAACATCATCAATACTGCTATAGATATGAGAAACGAGCAATGTACTCTAACTCAATATGGATCATGTTAGAAAAGTCGGTCAATATCATCGGGCTTATCTATATCAATGCACTGATGGCAAAATACATTGGCCCTGAAGACTTTGGTAAGATCAACATTTCGACTTCTCTATTTATATTTGTGCAAACGCTGTCGTGGTTTGGTGGTCAGAACATCCTGTTTAAGCGCATGAGTGAAAATACTAAGTCAGGAATTGCGTTAGCGATGCACACGCAAAATCAACGGCGTATTTTCTTCCTGCTGTCATCAAGCTCAGTGTTGATCTATCTCTATTTTTTCACCGACATCATTGTGTTTTTATTTGGTGTGGCCAACGGTATTGCTACGTACTATATCGTGATGGACTTCTTTTCCATCTACAATAACACCCAGTTAAAATCAAAAATCAACACCATCACTAATGTGATTGGCTTATCTGTTGCTCTGGTGATTCGGTTCTATATTTCACACTTTAAACTGCCAGTGTACTGCTTCACCCTGCCGATTATTCTCATCCCGCTGATACCTTACATCTTGCGTCTCCTCTATTTTAACTACACCACAAAAGTACACAACAATCGTAAGGGCGCCGGTGTGTATAACCGGCATATGCTGTTTACCGGAGGAGCGCTGATTCTGTCGAGTCTATCTGCGGACATCTACACGCAGATATCGAGTATTTTTCTGGCAAAAATTCTCTCTTACTCAAACCTGGGCGTTTATAGCGTCGCGTTAACCATAGGAGGTGCCTGGTCATTTATCGTGCTGGCATTAATAACAAGCTTCTTCTCAAAGATCTACAGCGAAAAAGATCAAATCACCGTTGAAATGCTGCTGATTAAAATCAATCGCATTGTCATCCTGTTTTCGCTTATTGCCTTAGGTGGATTCTATATTTTTGGTGCTTACTTTATCCATTTATTGTATGGCGATAAGTATATGGATTCGGTAAATATCATTCCCATTATTATCATTGGCACGATGTTCTCTGCATTAGGCACAATTTGTTATCGCTATATGATAAAAGAGTCCGGATACAGTTACCTGGCTAAAAAGATGTTTTTATGCTGTGTCTTAACCATACCGCTATCCTGGCTAATGATTAATTCTTACGGGATTAATGGGGCTGCATACTGTTTTTTGATCGTTGAGATTTTGTCTTGCACTTTACTCAATTACTTTTTCAGAAATAAAACAATCATCAAAATGCATCTTAACATTTTCAAACTGAGATAATTTTAATGAAAATGATAAAACACACAGTCAAATCCGCATTAAAAATCAGCGCTCACATGTACCCAGAATTTTGCGCAAAAACTCACTACTACATTAAGTTCAAGAAAAAGCTGAACTTAACCAACCCAATCAATTTCAATGAAAAAATTCAGTGGCTTAAATTTAATGAATTAAAAGGTGACATTTATACGTTGTGCGCAGATAAGTATAAGGTGCGGGAGTATGTTACAGCGAAAGGGTGTGGTGAAATACTTAACCAACTCTATGGCGTGTATGATGATCCGCAGGACATTGACTACCGCGCATTACCCGATAAGTTTGCCCTCAAGTGTAACCATGGCGCAGGCTATAACATAATTTGTGACAACAAAGCTTCACTGGACATTGATAAAACCAACAAGCAACTCAATAAGTGGTTGAAGCAGGATTTCTCATCCCATTTCATTGAACCGCAGTATAAGAAAATAGACCGAAAAATATTATGCGAAAAATATATTGAGAATGAGCGCGGAGGTTTTCCAGAGGATTACAAATTTTACTGTTTCAATGGAAAACCTTATGCGGTGATGGTTTGCATGGAGCGAGAAAACGGCAAACCTAAGTTCTATTATTTTGACATGAACTGGAACCCGCTTCCCTTTGAAGATACTGTTGAATTAATCAATGCCAACAGTTATCCGAAAATGCCCGAAGGTTTCCATGAAATGAAAGAATATGCGGTTAAACTGGCATCGGATTTTAAATTTGTCCGCGCTGATTTTTACCTTCTCAATGGTAACGTTATTTTTGGTGAATTGACCTTCACACCGTCTGCCGGGCTCGATGTTACGTTGCAGGAAGCCGATGCTATTTTGGGCAGTCAGCTAAAGTTATAGCGTTGAAAGTGACTGATTTGCCAGTTTTCACAATAGGTGCGCATGAATGCGCACCCTACAAAATCCCCGCCAATCCATCGTAGGGTCGCCATTAATGGCGACTGATGCCCACCTGACAACCAAGCCTGCCACAGCGTCTATACTGATAAGCGTAAAGAAATAATCTGCAGATAACCGATTAAAGAATGGTTACTGAATTTTTAACTTATCTGACAACCTTGGTTGTTGGCTTAATAAAAGGGAAAGTAATGCCATTATTATTTGATGAGTTATCGGGTGCGCCAACTTGGGTGCCTGCTGTGTTACTTGTCACGCTCTCACTCGCAGTGGGTTTTCTGGCGCGATTTATCCTGCTCAGATTTATTCGCTACTGGCAGAATCGTGACAGAAAACTGTTCAAATCACTGGAAAAGCATCTGCGTGGTTCGATGTTTCTGTTTATACCTTTGCTGTTAATCAGTACAGGGCTTAATTCTGTTAATATCCAGCCTGGCTCCCTGAGCTTTATCACGACCACCATTAATATATTTATTATTCTATCCTTCTGCTCTGTGATAATTCGATTGATTAACGTGGCGCAGGATATGCTGTTCATTCGCTATGATATTAATCTCTCAAATAACCTTCGCGCGCGAAAAATCCGCACGCAGATAATGTATGTGAAAAAAGTCGCAATCGTCGTACTGGTGACGTTGTGTCTTTCACTGATTCTCCTTAGTTTCCCTGGCGTGCGAAAATTCGGCACCACCATTCTCGCCGGTGCTGGCGTTGCCGGTATTATCATTGGCTTTGCGCTGCAGAAGTCGCTGGTTAACTTGTTTGCCGGTATTCAGATTGCCTTTACGCAACCCATAAAAATTGATGATGCCGTGGTAGTGGAAAATGAATGGGGCTGGATTGAAGAGATCAACCTGACGTATGTGGTGGTTCGTATCTGGGACCTGCGCCGTCTGGTTCTGCCCATTACCTACTTTACCGAAAATGCCTTCCAGAACTGGACGCGCAATAACGCCCAAATATTAGGTTCGGTGTTTCTTTACCTCGATTACTCCATGCCACTCGATCCTCTGCGCAAGCATTTTGAAAAAGTCCTTAGTGAAACCAAACTTTGGGATCAACAAACTCAGGTGCTACAGGTTACGGATACCACCGATAAAACCATGACCATCAGACTATTAATGACGGCGCAAAATTCCCCCACCGCCTGGGATTTACGCTGTTACGTGCGGGAAAAGATGATTGAGTTTATTCAGCAAAATTATCCGCAGAGTCTTCCTCATGTGCGGGCGACATTTACTGACGCCGGGTTTAGAGAGGCGAGTCAATAAAGTTCTCGTGGGAAATCTTATATAGCACATGCTTAGCCAGCGCGTGATCGGCAGGTAATGCGGGATGGAGAAAGGTAGTTTTTTTCTGCATCCCCAATCGCTTCATCAGATTCTCAGATGGCGTGTTATGAATGCTGGTAAACGAAACGACCTCGGGAAGATGCAAAACATCAAACGCATAAGCCAGCGATGCTTCGGCGGCTTCTTTGGCAATTCCCTGCCCCCAGAATTTTTTATTAATTCGCCAGCCAATTTCCGTGCAGGGTGAAAAGTCGAAGCGATCTGGCTGATGTGCTAAACCCACACTACCGACAAATTCGCCGGAGTCTTTCATTTCAACGGCCCAAAAACCCCAACCCTGGTTTGATAGAATCATATCCATGAATCTTGCAACGACGTTGTCGCTTTCCTGGCGACTCAGCGCTTTTGGGAAATACTTCATTACTTCAGGATCGGCGTTGAGTTCGGCAAAAGGTTGTAAATCCTTTTCCTGCCACTGTCGGAGGATCAGGCGGTTTGTCTCTAACATTTTAAATTTACCCTAAAACCCTAACGATTCCCTGATTTTACCTAATAGCGCCTCGAAAATTCCATCTGCATCGATGAAAATCAGAACTTGCAGGTGGCGGTGTGAATTGTTTGGGTTCAGGGAATAAATTAGAGCAACCTGAAAGGCTCAGAACTACGGGGATTAACAAGGCGCTAAAATACTTCATATAATATCCTTATTTAACATTAAACCTAATAACAGCAATATAAAAGTGAAGTTAAACCAATATGGAAAGGAATACTCTTTTGATAAATACGAAAAGAGTTATCGGCAATATTGTCTGTAACTTTATTTTTTATGCGTTTATTGTTGTCTAGCGGAAAGTTGCATAATGAGGGTTTGCGGCACAGGTTTGATTCCTGGTCGCCATGAATGGCGACCCTACAATGGTTTGACGGGATTTTCGTAGGGTCGCCATTTATGGTGACCGAAAATCACCGTGACTGGCGTTTTCCAGCTTCGAGCGTACATTAAGAGGGGCGCCATTAATGGCGGCCCTACGATTTAAAAAGGAGCTTTTAACATGGCAGCAAAGGAGCACCATTATCAGGTCACAGTGCGCTGGACCGGCAACCGTGGTAAAGGCAACGCATCTTATACCGCTTATGACCGCAACGCGGAACTGATTGCCGCTGGCAAAGAGACGGTTGCACTGAGCGCCGATCCGGCGTTTCGCGGGGATGCGGCGCGCTGGAATCCGGAAGAGTTATTGCTGGCTTCGGCCTCGGCATGCCACAAATTGTGGTATCTGCATCTCTGTTCTGATGCCGGAATTGTGGTGGAAGCTTATGAAGATGCGGCGGAAGGTACAATGATTGAAGGCACGCGCGGGCGATTCACGCAAATCACTCTCAAACCGCGTATTGCGCTGCGCGATCCGGCGGACGCGGACCGCGCGCGTGAATTGCATCATCAGGCTCACGAAGCCTGCTTTATTGCTAACTCGCTTAACTTTCCGGTGAACTGCGAACCCGAGTTCGTGTGATTCAGGCCGCGCCGGCCAGCGACGGTTGCCACAAGCGCACGCCGTTGCGTCCGGCGCGTTTCACCTCATACAGCGCTTCATCGGCATGCCGCAGCCAGTGACGAATGGATTCTGCATGCGCTGCCGATGCAATACCAATACTCACCGAGCAACGAAACTCCGCCGACGCCGGTAAGCGCACCTGCGCGATCTTTTCCTGCAATCGTTGGGCCAGCGCCACTACCGATTCGTCGCTGGCACGATGCACAATCAGGCCCAGTTCATCGCCGCCAAAACGGGCCGGAATATCCTGTAATCCCACATGATTGCGCAACAGCGCGGAGATTTCCGCCAGCAGGAAATCCCCCGCTTCGTGTCCCCACGTATCGTTTACCGATTTGAAATAATCGAGATCCATCAGCAGCAAATAGCCAGCGCTGTCGCCACGGCGCGTACTGAGAAATTCGCTCTCCAGCCGACGCTCAAAAAGGCGACGATTGGGAATTTCCAGGCCGGGATCCATCAGTGCTATACGTTCCAGTTCACGATTACGTTTGCGCAGTTGCCAGGTGAGATTGTACGACGTGACGCTGAGTACCAGCATGTAACAGGTCGCGAGCGGCAAGGTCAGCCAGACGGTTTGCGTACTGAATGTCAGGTTTACGCCTGCGCCATCCATCAGCCATACCATGACAAAGCCGCAAATAAATGCCTGCATCGCTGCAATTAACTGCGCGGCACCGCCAGCGGCATAACGATCCGAGGCCAACACCGCCATGATGATAAATGAAGGCAGCGGGCTCAGCGCCATTAGCGCCACCCAAATACCACCGAAGGCGGCGTCGAGGGTTAAATTATGCCGTTCGGTGGTGGTGGAATCTTCGGCCCGCAACGCGCGGCGATACGCCAACCACGGCCAGAGAAACGCATTCACAAATAACAGGGCGCTAAACGCCAGATCACGATCCATCTCCATCAGTACTGAGAGGATTGGGAAAAAACATAAAATCGTGCCGAGCTGACGCATGATAAACATGCGACGGACGAAGCGTTGGGAACGCCGCTTCAGGTGACTATCGTCAGGTGAGTAGTAGTTCATGCACGGGAAGTATCAGGACGACAAGAATTGCATTTTAACGGGAAACGTTATCCGTGGAGTGGAATATTTTAAGAATATTTACCTTGCGCTTCTGCAATCTCACAAAAAATGTCGCACCCTGATGAAAAGTGAGAAAATGGAAGCCGATATTGATCGACTTCCACTGTGTTTTCTAGTGTGCAGTACCCTGCAAGCGGAACTGCGCCACTAATCGCTCCAGCATCATCGCCTGCTCTTCCAGCGAATTCGCTGAATGCGAGGAGGCGCTGACCAGCGTGGCGTTCTGCTGCGTGGTGGTATCCAACTCGCCCACCGCACGGGCAATTTGCTCGATGCCGCGGCTCTGTTCATCCGACGCTGCTGAAATCTCTTCCATAATTTCATTTACGCGCGCGATGCTGCCGAGGATCTGATCCATGGTTTCACCGGCGCGCGCCACCTGCTGATGGCCATTGCTAATACGTCCCACCGATTCACTGATCAACTGCTCGATGTCTTTGGCCGCACCGGCACTGCGCTGCGCCAGATTGCGCACTTCGCTGGCGACCACGGCGAAACCACGTCCCTGCTCACCGGCGCGTGCCGCTTCCACCGCCGCGTTCAGCGCCAGGATATTGGTCTGGAAGGCGATGCTATTAATGACGGCGGTGATATCGGCGATCTTTTTCGAGCTGTCAGAAATTTCGCCCATGGTGTTCACCACATCACGCACCGCGATGCCGCCTTTGTTGGCGTTATGTGACGCTTCCGCCGCAATCTGACTCGCCTGACGCGCATTGGCGGCGTTGTTTTTCACTGTGGCAGTGAGCTGCTCCATGCTGGCAGCGGTTTCCACCACCGCCGCCGCTTGTTGCTCGGTGCGTGAGGATAAATCGAGGTTACCCTGGTTAATCGCGCTGGCCGCCTGCGACACGCTGCTGACGCTGCTCAGCACATCGCCAATCATGCTGCGCAGCCGTTCGTTCATGCGTCCCATCGCCGACGTCAGCTTGCCGAGTTCATCATGGCGATCGGTGGCAAATTGCGAACTCAGATCGCCGTTGGCGATGCGCTCCGCCAGCTCCAGGTTATGGAACACCGGACGCGTGATTTGACGAATGATGTACCACGCCACCAGCACGCCGAACAGAATCGCCAGACCACCAATCAGCAGTGAAATCGCCGCCGATCCGTTCGCCAGTTCATCGTTGCGCGCTTTGACGATGGTGATGATCTGTTTGATCGCCGCACTGCTTTTATCGCCCGCCCCTTTGACAGTATCTTCCGCCGTACGCAGCTGACCGTAGGCATCCGCCGCTTGCAGGCTGAGGCTTTTGAATTTCTCGGTGTCCTGCCACAACGCGGTAAATTCGCCCTGCTGTTCCGGGGGCAACTGCGCCAGCAGCGCTTTTATGCCCTGATCCGCCTGCTGAAAATGGTTCTCCAACGTTTTACGCAGCGCATCACTAACGTTAAAACGCAGCGCCCAGGCTTCTTCACGCACGTTGCTAATGGCGAACAGCTGCTCGTAAATTTGGTTGGTGAGTTCAGGATTGGTAACGGGGGTGCGAATCAGTTGAGTGTAGCGCGAGGTCATGTCTTGCTGGCTTAAGGAATCCAGCTGTGAGCGTAGGCTATTGAGTTGCTGCGTGGCTTGCGTCATGGCGCCAATGCTGTTCTGGAAACTGGCGAGGTGAGTTCCCAATTCATCCACCCGCGCTCTGGCGCCATCCGACCATGAAAGTTGTTTCGCTTCACTGGTAAGCTGTTGCGCATGCGTGACGTAGTTCGCCATCACCTGGCCAGATTTGTCATCGCCATAAAGATATTTGAGGCGATTAATTTTGGCCTGGAACACTTCGATGTTGATGTCATAAATCAGGTTAGTTTTCTGATAGATGTCATGAATGGCGTTGAAGCGCTGCACGCTCAATCCGGTTGCCAGTGCCACTAACAACAGCACGATGCCAAATCCTGCCGACAGTTTACGCGTGATGCGCACATTACGTAATCGGGATACCAGCCCCATGTTCCCTGCTCCTGCGGTTGTTGTTTTTGTAAAGTTTGTAAGGGAGTTATCGGAGCGGTACGGGAAATGTTTATTCAGGATTGTGCAAGAAGTGATTGCAGGATGTGACGCGCCGCTGGAAATGTTGTCGTGATGTGCACGATAAAATTGTTAGGTTTGACAAGTGGCAGCAACATCGTTGATCACTTGTCGCAACCATTGATGAGCCGGATTTTGCTGAGTGCGACGATGCCACAATAGATGGAAGGTTATGGTTGGTAGTTCAATGGGCGGCGTGAATACGTTGATAAGCGTCTGATTTGCTGTGTGAGTTGCCACACGACTTAGCACGGTGGCGATATAATCGGTGCCAGGTAACAACGCCGGTACAGAAAACATTGTGGGTAACGTCAAGCCGATATCGCGTACCAGGTTGTGTTCTCGCAACTTTTGATCCACCAATCCATAATGATTGCCTTCCGGCGACACCAGAATATGACGCATTGCGACAAAAGATTTTAGGTCGATTCCCTTTTCTGCGACGTCATGGTGGCGTCCAATCATAGTGACAAAATCATCGGTTAATAGCGGATGAGAAAGTATCCGGTTTTCAGCCTTGGTCGGTGGCACGCCAATCGCAATATCAATTTTCCCGGCATCTAATAAGGCTACGGTTTCATCACGATCGGTAAAATAGCGCACATGAATACTGCAATTCGGCGCTAATAAAGCCAGTTTCTGCGTTAAAGAAGGCAAAAGTACATGGAGTGGATATTCCGTCAATCCCAAGGTAAAGCTGCGCGCTTTTGTGGCAGGATCGAAAATCTGAGTTGGATTCATTAGGTTTTTCACCTGCCCTAACGCTTCAGCAACCGGCACGGCTATCTCTTGTGCTTTGGCTGTCGGCAGCAAGCCTTCGGCACTACGAATAAACAGCGGATCGTTAAATACGCGCCGTATGCGAGATAAAGCTGCACTCATCGCCGGTTGGCTTACACCCACAATGGCGGCGGCTTTAGTGACATTACGCTCCAGCATCAACGCATTAAACGCCACCAGCAGGTTGAGGTCGAACCCATCAAAATTCATATTTTATATAATGCGGTATATTGGCCATTTGTTTGATTGATAGTGACAGATTCAGGAATACTGCTCAAGTCGGTGAGATGCACCGTTAATCATGATGCAAGGGATCCAATATGAATGTCACAACTGAACTCAATCACCGTCTTAAAGTAGAGCGTGAGGCGGTAGAAATGCTGTACCGCGCCTTTAGTGATAAAAAACCGGATTTACTGGATTTAGCCGTAACCCAAGACTGGAATGATATTCCTTTAAGTCCGGGGCAAGGTCCGGGACCCGAAGGTTTCAAGCCGCTTCTGGCTAGTTTTATTAAGGCGTTTCCTGATATCAACATCATCGTGCACGATATGGTGCAAGAGCCAGGGAAGATTGCGGTGCGCGCCGAGATCACAGGCACGCATCTCGGCGAGTTTATGGGCATTGCGCCAACCGGACGTGGCATTAGCGTGCGTCTTCATGAATTTCATCTACTGGATGGTGAGCGCGTTACCACAACCTGGCATATGGAAGATTGGCTCGCGATGTTCCAGCAGTTGGGTCAGTTTCCACCGGCTTAATACGATGACTTCTCCGTACTGAATTTGCTCCTAATCTGACCCTATTTATAGGTAGAGTTTTAACTTTGATTGCAGGTAGCTATAACCAACTTAGTTGCCTGATTAACCAAACCATAGAAGCGAGGCCAGAATTTACGGGAGAAATCATTACAGTATGTTGTAACTATATCATGTAACATTAGGGCACCGGCGAATTTCAATCCACAATGACGGGTAAAGTTCAGCGTCATCAGCATGTTATTGCGCCAGGCTCAGGCGATTTCAGGGTGAAATCGCCTGCAACCATGTGCAGGCTAATAATGTTTACCAGCGGGTCGCTTGCATATCGATAACGAAGCGATACTTCACATCGCCCTTCAACATGCGTGCGAACGCAGTTTCGATAGCTTCACCGGCAATCAACTCAATGTCAGCCGTGATATTGTGCTTACCGCAGAAATCCAGCATCTCCTGGGTTTCCTGAATGCTGCCAATCGATGAACCGCTAATGCTCAAACGGCGATTCACCATCGGTGTGACGTTAGGAGACTGGTGCGGCTGCTCGGGAATACCGACAAGCACTAAGCGACCGTTGGTTTTCAGCGTGGCAAGGTAAGGATCGAGATCGTGCGGTGCTGAGACGCAGTCTACAATGAAATCCAATGAAGTTTGCGCGGCCGCCATCTGCGCCGCATCGCGTGAAACCACCACGCGCGACGCACCTAAGCGCAGCGCATCTTCACCTTTGGCCGGGGAAGTGGTGAACAGCGTGACTTCTGCGCCCATTGCACTCGCCAGTTTAACCGCCATATGACCTAAGCCACCCAAGCCGACCACGCCGACTTTATCACCGGCTTTCACGTTAAAGTGACGCAGCGGCGACCACACAGTGACGCCCGCACACAACAGCGGCGCAACGCCTGCTAATGGCAAGGTTTGGGGTACGGATACCACGAAGTGCTGATCCACCACGACGTTCTGTGCGTAGCCGCCCCACGTGCTGTCGCCGGTGTATTTATCGATGCCGTTGTAAGTTGCAACAAAGCCAGATTCACAATATTGCTCTTCTTTCTGCTGACAGAAATGGCATTCGCGGCAGGAATCGACCATCACGCCCACACCCACGACAGCACCCGCTTTGAAATTTGTTACGTCCGCGCCGGTTTCCACCACGCGTCCGACGATTTCATGTCCCGGCACCAGCGGATAGCGACTGACCGCCCATTCGTTACGTGCCATATGCAGATCCGAATGGCACACGCCACAATACAGAATTTCAATTTTGACATCCTGCTGCTGTAGCGGACGCAGTGCAATCTGGCTGGAAGAGAGCGGTTTGGCCGCATCATGTGCGACTAGTGCATTGATTTTCATAGTGCCTCCGAAATGAACTGGCTTTGGCTAGCTGAAGGCGGCAGACTATAGTGAACATGGTGCAAAATTGATAGTAGTTACCATTTGGTAACCGTACAGGAGGCGCAAACGATGCCCGCGATGGTTGACGGTAAGCTGTTTTTTTATGCGGATTCGCCGCCGCGTCGACTGATGGATCTGTTTTCGGTGAAATGGAGCAGCATGGTTTTACACGCGCTGTATCATTGGCCAAACCATCGCGCACGCACCGGCGAGTTGCAGCGCAGCCTGCAGGGAATTTCCAAGAAGATGCTGTTTCAAACGCTGAAGGAGCTGGAGCAGCGCGGCCTGATTGCCCGTCACGTTTATGATGTGGTGCCGCCGAAAGTCGATTACCGATTAACGCCGCTCGGCATGACGTTCGCGGCACCGATTGAGCAGATGTATCAATGGGGGCTGGAGAATCAGGCGGCGCTGGATGAGATGGAAGCCCACTATCGCGCCGCTACGGACGCGCCATCAGCCGCGCTACACAATCCCGATCGTGCTGCTGACGCGGATTAAACACTACCAGACTTAAACCCGGTTTGCCTTCAACCGCGAAGGTGCTGTATTCCAGCTCCAGCACACCTTCGTCGGGCAGCCACAGCTGCTTGATACCTTCGCCATGCTGACTCACTTCCTGCGATTGCCACAGCTGGCGGAAGGTGTCGCTCATCTCGCACAACTCATCCACCAGCGCGCGCACATGCTCGCTGGCGCCGGTTCGCGCCACGTCCGCGCGGAAGTTGGCCACCATGCCGCGTGTCACTTTATGCCAGTCCGGCAGACGCTTTTTCATCTCCTCGTTACGGAACATCACCAGCAGGATATTGCGCTGGGCAGGCGGCAGCTCGGCGTAATCAACAAACACTTTGGTCGCCGCACGGTTCCACGCCACCACTTGCCACTCTGCAGTTTTCACCAGCGCTGGCGTGTTCTCCATGCTGTCGAGTACGCGCTGTAGCGATGGCGAAACATCCACGCCCGCTTGCCATGTCACGCCCGGCAGACGATTTTGCGCCAGCAAAAACAGGTGATCGCGCTCGGCGGCGCTCAGCTCCAATGCGCGGGCTAGACGTTCCAGCACTTCTTCTGAAGGCGCGCCGCCTCTGCCCTGCTCCAGCCACGTATACCACGTGGTGCTGACACACGCGCGCACCGCCACTTCTTCCCGGCGCAGGCCCGGCGTGCGGCGGCGCAGCAAGGTGTAACCGAGTTTCGCCGCATCCAGCCGCTGGCGGCGTTCACGCAGATAGTTGCCGAGCACGTTGTCATCTTGCTGAGTCATGCCTTTATCCTGTTAGTGCGTATACCTGTATAAGCTCACGACTTTTCGCCGCGTCGCAGACTTTTATGATAGTGCTTCAACTTTGAAAAAGTGGAGCACCAATATGCGAATTTTTGTGACCGGGGCGAGCGGCTTTATCGGTTCCGCCATTGTGAAAAAATTGCAGGCACGCGGTTATCAGGTGCAAGGTCTGGCGCGTAGCGAGGCGTCCGCCGAAAAACTGCAGCAGCAAGGTGTGCAGGTGATTCGCGGCGATCTTGAAGATCTCGTCGGTCTGCGCAAGGCCGTTGAACAGAGCGACGGCGTGATCCATGCCGGTTATATTCACGATTTCAGCCGCATGGATCATGCCGCCGAGGTCGATCAGCGTGCGATTCTGGCGATGGGTGACGTATTGGTAGGTTCAGATCGCCCGCTAATTGTCACCACCGGCACCGCGTTAGTGTCGCCAGGACGTCTCGCCACCGAACAAATCAGACCGGCAGCGGGCGCACATCCCCGCTCCAACTCTAACGTCGCCGCGCTGGCGTTGGCCGACCGCAGCGTGCGCGTGGCGCTGGTGCGCTTACCGCCAACCGTGCATGGCGCAGGCGATCACGGATTTATTCCGATGATCATCAATATGGCGAAGGAGAAAGGGGCGGCGGTATATGTCGGCGATGGCGAGAATCGCTGGCCTGGGGTACATCGCGATGATGCGGCTGAACTGTTTTGCCTGGCGGCCGAAAAGGCTGAGCCGGGTGCGATTCTGCATGCGGTGCAGGAAGAAGGTGTACCGTTCCGTCAGATCGCCGAAACTATCGGCGCCGGATTAGCGCTGCCGGTGAAAAGCCTGACGCTGGAAGAAGCCAAAGCGTGGTTAGGCTTGATGGCGTTCTTCGCCTCTACCGATAATCCGTCCTCCAGCGCGTGGACGCGTGAGAAGTTTAACTGGCAGCCGCGTGGGCCGGGATTACTGCAGGATATGCGTGAGGCGGGATATTTTAATTAATGGTCGCCATGAATGGCGCCTACGAAGTCAGGTGCGCATTTATGCGCACCTGGAAATTCATCAACCAAACGGCACTTCACGCGCCAGAATGCGGGCAATTACGTTAAGTGCGCCTTCGTCATTGTTGCTTTCGGTTCTGTAACGCGACACCGCGCTGACCGGCGCTGCGGCGTTCGCCATTGAGAAGCTGTAACACGCCTGACGCAGCATTTCGATGTCGTTGGCGCTGTCACCTACCGCCACCACTTCACAATCATCGATGCCCCATTTTTCCTGCAGCAGCGCGATGCCGTGCGCTTTGTGGCAGCCGGGAATGATCAAATCAACAAAACCAAAACCGCTGGAAACCGGATGCATGATGTTTTCAATCGCGCCCAGCTCCGCGTGCAAACGCTCCATCAAGGCATCAACGCCTTCGTGCGCCAGGTTCAGCGAGAACTTAAAGATGGTATCGTCGATGTCGTAGAGATTGTCGCGCTTTTCCAGACGATGGTAGTGATTCGCCAGCATGGCAATCACTTCGTCGGACATTGACGTATGCACGTAAGCGCCGTTGCGGCCACAGACTACGGTGCTGATGTCCGGTTCTTTAGCGAGAATATCGAGGATTTGATGCACACGTTCCTGCGCCAGTTCACCACAGAAGATCTCTTCATTGCTGTCAGAAACCCAGGCGCCGTTTTCCGCGACAAAAGCGATCTCATCTTTGATATCAGGAAAGTAGCGCAGCAACTGATAATACTGATTGCCGCTGGCGACCACGAAACGAATGCCCTTCTCTTTCAACAACGCATACTGACGCGCAAAGCGCTGCGTGTTGTACTGTTTGTTGTCATCGAGAAAAGTGCCATCCATATCCACCGCAATCATCTTCACTGCCATTTTGCTCTCCCGTTTGCTCATTCGGCTCTATAAAGGTTTTGTTAAGCTTACTCGCGGTGTGGATTATTGAGAATGTGAATAATGAGTTTGTTAACCGCTTTCAGAGATTTCCAGTCCATCTTTTACTGTAAATTGGCGCCTTTTTCCCTGATCCAGGCACAAAACATCTCCGCCATCTCTTGCGCGTAAGCCTGAATCTGCGCTGGCGTGCGCGGCGATTCGGAAAAGTGTTTCCCAACATTGCCCAGCGTACTGTTCAATAAATCTGCGGCGCGCGCCCGTTCGCTCTCCTCTGACTGCGGTAATACTTCACGCAGAAAATCACCAATGACGTTTTCACCCGCCGCTCGCGCTTCCTGCACTTCCGGCGCATCACGATACAGAGGTGCGGCGTCATTCAGCGCGGTGCGCATCGCCGCTTCTTCACATTCGGAATGTAAAAACGCCAGCGTGAGATCGTGCAGTCGCTGACGCGGTGTGTTGGCGGTATTACGCAGAATCGCGCCTAACAAATTGCCGGTGCGCTGCCATTCCTCGCTTTGCAATCTGAAAAGAATAGCCGCCTTATTGGGAAAATATTGATACAGCGATCCAATACTCACGCCGGCGCGTTCCGCCACCCGCGCCGTGGTGAAACGGGCGGCGCCTTCCAGCTCTAAAACCTGAGTAGCCGCTTGCAATATTGCGGAAACCAGCTCGCTGGAGCGCGCCTGCTTGGGCCTTTTTCTCTCTGAAATCTTAGTGTTACGTGGCTCAGACATCATCATCCTCTAAACACGAATAGAGAAACGCGAATAATTCATCGTATTCTGTTGGTACAGCAAAATCCACTTGGTATGCCCGGAGAACAACATGAACACCTTAACTTCTGCGCCACTGGCGCCGCTGCTGAATTACCTGTTTGAGCTGGCTGATAATATGGCGCATCCAACCAACGATGCGTTCAGAACCATGTCTGACGCCGAACAACATCGCCTGCTGCACAGTAAAACCGATTATCTGGAACTTTACGGACATTTGAAGGAAGTCCCGCTGGCGGTGTCGCGTGAAACCGGCAAGTTGCTGTATATGCTGGCGCGCAGCAGCAATGCCAAAACCGTTGTTGAGTTTGGTACCTCGTTCGGCATTTCCACGCTGCATCTGGCAGCAGCGGTGCGCGATAACGGCGGCGGCAAGATCATCACCTGCGAATTTGAGCCGGGGAAAGTGGCGTTAGCCCGTAACCATTTCGCCGATGCCGGCGTCAGCGATTTGATTGAGGTGCGCGTTGGCGATGCGTTGCAGACACTAAGCCGCGATTTACCGGCCATCATCGATATGCTGGTGCTCGACGGCGCAAAAGCGATTTACCCAGAGATTGTGACGCTGGTGCAGCCGTTTTTGCGTCCTGGCGCGCTAATTGTTGCCGACGATGCCGACTTCAGCCCGGAATATCTGGCGTTAGTGCACGGCAGCCGAGGGTTTATGTCACTGCCGTTTAATGATGGGGTTGAGGTTTCGATGTGGTTGGGAGCAGCGTAATTGAGGAGGTCGCCATGAATGGCGACCCTACGAATTAATTAAACCATGGCTGGAAGGGATCGGGGAATTTTGCCCAATTATCGGGACCGAGCGCCATCTCCTCATCGGTTAACAGCGCATGTTCCAGTCTGTTACGCAGCGCGGCTTCATCCATGTCGATACCGATAAACACCAGTTCCTGACGCGCGTCGCCGCTACCGTCAACCCAGTTCTCTAAAATGTAGCCAAGGTTTTCTGAATCTTCTGGCCAGCGATCTTTGGGCACGCTGGCCCACCACATCCCGGCTAAACCCTGGCGTGACACGCCGCCCGCCTGCGACCATGAACCGGCATGGCGCGGACGGCTGGCGAGCCAGAAGTAGCCTTTAGAACGCACCACGCCGCGCATCTCGTTTTCAATCAGCTGGAAAAATCGCATCGGATGGAACGGGCGACGTGCGCGGAACACGAAGTTACGAATGCCATATTCTTCCGTTTCTGGCGTGTGTTCACCCCGCAACTCCTGCAGCCAGCCGGGCGCCTGTGCGGCGGCATCAAAATTAAACAAACCGGTATTGAGCACCTGATCCAGCCCGACTTTGCCGAATTCAGAGGTGATGATGTTGGCGCGCGGATTGAGCGACGTCAGAATCGCCATTAATCGCGCTTTTTCCGTTTCGTTAATCAGGTCGGTTTTGTTGAGGATCATAACATCGCAGAACTCGATTTGATCGACCAGCAAATCCACCACCGTGCGCTCATCCTCAGCGCCCAACGATTCTCCGCGCGACTGAATGCTTTCGTTCGATTCATAGTCGCGCAGGAAGTTAAAGCCATCGACCACCGTCACCATGGTATCGAGCGAGGCGACTTCAGACAGACTTTGCCCGTCTTCATCGGCGAAAGTGAAAGTCTCCGCCACCGGCAGCGGTTCAGAAATGCCGGTCGATTCGATCACCAGGTTATCGAAACGGCCATCCTTTGCCAGGCGATTCACCTCCAGCAGCAAATCTTCACGCAGCGTGCAGCAAATGCAGCCGTTACTCATTTCCACCAGCTTTTCGTCGGTTCGCGACAGCTCTGCCCCGCCCTCGCGCACCAGCGCGGCATCAATATTCACTTCCGACATATCATTGACGATCACCGCCACGCGACGACCTTCGCGGTTATTGAGAATATGATTGAGCAGCGTGGTTTTACCGGCGCCGAGAAAGCCAGAAAGCACGGTGACGGGAAGTTTTTTAAAATCATGATGGCTTTGGGTTAATGCTGACATAGCAACTCCTCTGAATGACAACGTTCACAAGGCGTATGGGCATACGCATAGTGTTGGTTTATGTTATAACATAACAATTAACGTTGTCATTGAGGAATGTTGATGGAGCGGATCGGTCGCCATAAATGGCGACCTTAGGGCGTAACAGAAAACCCGTTATTACTGGTTGTTCGGGTAACTTAAATCGATCGCGTTATCCGGTAACGTGGTGAAGTTTTTAACGATGGTGCGGAAATCTGCGTTCGGCTTCAGATCGGCAAACTGTTGCGGATAGAGATCTTTCGCCAGGATTTCCATGCCGATGATGTTGTACGGATGGTTGTAGAAGTGGTGATAAACGCCGTATACGCGGCCTTGCTTCACTGGCTCAATCTGCGCCAGGCCAGTGCGTTTCAACAGCGTCTGGAAGGTGGCTTTCACTTCCTGCGGCTGCACGCCATAACCAAATGGCAGCACATTGGCGTTCGGACGCTTCGAACCGGTCATGATGTAAACATCCGGTTTCATGGCGATGATTTTTTCCAGCGCAACAAATCCGGCGTTGCCCGGCAGCAGTTCAGAGCCGATATTTTTTCCGCCCACCGCTTCCACCAATCCGCCCCAACCATTGTGGCTGTGCGTGAAGCAGCAGTTGTCGCTATTCCCGGCGATCGGTTCGATAAACACCGTCGGCTTATTTTTCACTTCTGCAACACCTTGGGTGATGCGCGCGAATTTCTGCTGATAAAAATCAGTGTAAGCCTTGGCCTGGGTTTCGCGGTTCAGCACTTTGCCGAGCAGCGTAACACTTGGTGCAGTGTTCTGCGCCGGATGCAGTTCGTAATCCACGAACACCACCGGAATATGGAGATTATTCAGGGTCGTGAGCACGCCCGATTGTTGCAACGCCGGTTTGGCGCGCAATTGCGCAATCATCAAATCCGGTTTTTGCGCCAGCACGCTTTCGAGATTGACCTGGCCCTGATCGCTAAAGCCCATATCGACGATTTTCGTCGCTTCCGGCCAGCGCCCTTTCAGCACATCCCAGGTTTGCGTGTCCTGCTTTTTCGGCAGATTATTCCACGCCACCACACGCTTAAACGGGTCGTCGCGATCCAGCAGCGCCAGCGTCAAAATGTCGCGGCCATCCTGCAGAATGATGTGCTGTGGCTCTTTACTGATGGTTTGCGTGTTGCCGTCCATGTCGGTGACGGTCAGCGGATAAGTGGAGGCGGCAGCCGCCGTTGAAGCCAGTAATCCCATTGCCAAAAACAGGCGCGTTTTCATCCCATAACTCCGTGGTAAAAAGAATAGTTATTATTATCAATTACCTTAACACAACCTTAAGTGGCGAGAATAAACGCCACTTCAATCAGGTGTAACGGAGTTTTACGAGAGCGCTGTCAGGTGAAATCAGACAGTTTTTGTCCTGAGGTGATCAGTTCCTGCAGCAGCATCTGGCGACGTTCTTGCGGCGTATCGCGACTGACCATAAAGCAGATTGCCGCCACGGCCTGACCGCTGCGCGAACGGATCGGCGCCGCCATGCAGCAGGTAAAGCTTTCCGACAAGCCTTCCGTCATGCAATAACCGAGTTTTCCGGCGTGATGAATTTCATCAAGAAACGCCTGCTTATCGAGAATCTTGCCGCTGGCGAGGCGATAATCCTCTTCCGGGATCAGATCCAGAATCGCGCTATCCGACCAGTTACTCAGCAGCAAGCGGCCGGTCGCGGTCCAGGTAATTGGCACACGCACGCCGATATCGGAGGTGATTTTGAACGGATGCGCATTACTCTCAGAGAGCACCACGGTGTATTTATTGCCTTCCAGCATACAGAGCTGCACGGTTTCGCCGTGGCGCGCCACAATCTCCACCATCAGCTGATGCGCCCGACGGATCAGATCGTTGTGCGCCATATAATCCGCACCGTAATAGTGCATCTCACGGCCAAAGAACACCGCGCCCTCGGCATCCAATTCCACCAAACCGGCTTCACTCAACAGGCTGACTAATTCATAGATGCTGGAACGCGGTGCGCCGGTTGCATCAATCAACGCGCGCATCGACATCGGTTGGCGTGCGCTGTGCAACTGCCGAAAGATATCAATAACCCGGTCAACGCCGCGCGCCCGCGAGGTTTTTTCATCCGGCATAAACTCACTCCTTGGTGGGATAGCTATAAAAGGCATAGGCATTGAAAGAGAGGCATGATACACCGCGCATCAACTTTTACCCATCCCGGATTAAATAAATATTAATCACCCGCCATTTATTAACCCGATCAATTTTGGTGCCTCATTATGGCGCATTCCGCTCACTGAGATTTTATAAAACTACGATAGCGATCACACTCCAATTTAAATACGCACTCAGCTTAAATTTATTTTGCGATCCGGACGACATCACAAAAAATTAAATAGCGGTGCACATATTGCAAAAGAAAAATTCCTGTGCAAATCTTGCCCTATCCAGTATTGCAGATAGCAGTCTGGTATATCAGACAAAATAGTAAGCAGATTTTCGCTGCAATAGGAGCAGGAACGGATGACGATTAAACGTTATGGCGTCGAAGGCGGAACCGGTACCGGCGGGCAGAAACTGCCGTTTGCCCGCGCGGTCGAAGCCGATGGCTGGCTCTACATCTCCGGCCAGACGCCGATGCGCGACGGCGAAGTGGTGGAAGGCGGTATCATTGAACAGACGCAGCTGGCGTTCGAAAACTGTCTCACCATCATGCGCGAAGCCGGTTATCGCGTGGAAGATGTGGTGCATGTCACGGCGGTATTAACCGACGCGCGTTATTTCAGTTCATTTAATAAAGTATTCAGTGAGATATTCAGCGGAAATCCTCCGGCACGTATTTGTAGCGTGCAGGATTTAGTGGTCGACTGCAAAGTCGAAGTCGATATGAAATGCTTCCGCGCCGATCGTAAATAAACATTACGGTTAAAACAGGCTGGCGAATTTTACTTTCTACGCCCACACCAGGACAGCCTGTTATTAATTGATGCCTTTCTATTTTGCTGTGAAATAACGGTATTACACCGTCTCGTCAAAATTTCTAAAGAGAGCATAACAATGAAGACAACATCGCTAAAAGTAAGTCTCAACGCGCTAGCCGGCGCGCTGGTATTACTGACGCTGGCGGGCTGTACGCCAACCGAAGAGAAAAAAGAGGCGGGTGCCGCGCCGCAGTCAGCGCTGCAAACTGTATTGCAACGCGGCACGCTGCGCGTCGGTGACTGCCTGAGCTTTGCGCCGTTTGGGTTTTACGATAAAGACGGCAACCCGGATGGCTACGATGTTGATCTCGCCAAAGCGCTGGCCAAAGAGATGGGCGTGAAGCTGGAAATGGTCAACACCACCAGCGCCAACCGCATTCCTAATCTGCAAACCAATAAAGTGGATGTGGTGTTCTGTAACTTCACCCGCAATCTGGAACGCGCCAAAGAGATCGGCTTCACCAACCCGTATGTGGTGGCGAGTGAAGCGATGCTGGTGCGTAAAAATAGCGGCATTCAGTCCGCACACGATATGGGCGGCAAAACCATCGCCACGGTGAAGGGCTCTACTAACGGCGATGAAGTGCGCAATCTGGGCATCGACGTAAAAATTCAGGAGTACGACTCATCGCAAGCGGCCATCCTCGCGGTGAAACAGGGCCAGGCCGATGCGATGATCGAGGATAACAACTTCCTCGCCTATCAGGCCAAGCTTGACCCAACGTTAACCGTGACCAACGAAGCGCTGGTGCCGCTGGAATACAACGCCTTCGGTGTGAAACAGGGCGATCAGGTCTGGACCAACTACCTCAACGAATTCCTGTTTGAAATTAACGCCTCCGGCGAAAACGCCCAGCTGTATCAGAAATGGTTCGGCAACAAACCGCGTTACCCGCTGAATCCGCAATATTGATCCCCACGCGGCGCGGCAGCAGATGCTGCGCCGCCCGAAGGAGCAGAACCATGAGTTATCAATGGCTAACCCTGTGGCGCTACGCCGACACTTTTCTTGACGCCGCGTGGCTCACCTTGCAGGTGACGTTGCTGGCGTTTGCGCTGGCGGTGGCGCTCGGTTTGCTCTCGGCGCTGGCGAAAGCGTCGCCGCTGGCCCCGTTGCGCTGGATCAGTCACTGCTACGTTGAGTTCATTCGCAACACGCCGGTGCTGCTGCAGATCTTCATCATCTTCTTTGGTCTGCCGTCGCTCGGCATCACCATGAGCGCCTTTACGGCGGGTGTGCTGGCGCTGGGGATCAACGTCGGTGCGTACCTGTCCGAAACCTTCCGCGCGGGGATTCAATCGGTGCCGAAAGGCCAGCTTGAAGCCGCGTGGGTGCTGGGCATTCCGCGTCGTCAGGTGTTTCTCACCGTGGTGCTGCCGCAGGCGGCGCGCGCGGTGTGGCCCGCTATTATCAACAACCTGATTCAACTGCTGCTCGGCACCTCTTTGCTGTCGGCGATTGCGCTGCCCGAACTGACCGGCACCGCCACGGTGATCAACGCGCGTACGCTGCTGTATATCCAGACCTTTAGCGTGGTGGCCTTGGTTTATCTGGTGCTGAGCAACCTGTTCTCCTGGCTGGGTACGATTGCAGGACGGCGCATGTTCCACCCGCCGCTGGTGACCCCGATAAAAAAGTCCGCCTGGTGGTGGGCAAGAAAATGGCTGACTAATCCAGTGAAACGGGAGAACGCGCTATGAACGAGTTAATCATCAGTTCGTTACCGATTCTGCTAAAAGGCCTCGGTATCACGCTGCTGCTGTCGGTGGCTGCGATTATTGGCAGCACGCTGCTGGGCTTGCTGGCGGCAGTGTTGCGTACCAGTCGCTTACCGGTGCTGAAGCAGGTTGCAGTGATCTACACCGAACTGTTTCGCGGCACGCCGGTGCTGATCACGCTGATGTTCATTTACTTCGGCGTGGCCTATTTCGGCTATGACATCAACCTGTTTGCCGCCGGTATTCTGGGTCTGAGCATCTATCAGGGCGCGTATATCGCCGAGGTGTTCCGCGCCGGTATTGAAGCAGTGCCGAAAGGCCAGTGGGAAGTGTCATGGATTTTGGGCCTGTCCAAAGGTCAGACTTTTATGAGCGTGATCCTGCCGCAAACACGCGGCATCGTATTGCCGCCGCTGGCGGGCCAGTATCTTTCCCTGATCAAAGACACCTCGATCGTCAGCATGATCGGCATGTCCGAACTGATGCATCAAGGCCAGGCAATTGTCGATCGCATCGGTCAACCGGTCATCGTTTACGGTCTGGTCGCCCTGCTCTACTTCGCCGTCTGCTTCCCGCTTTCCCGTTGGGTTCAACATCATCAAACCAGGAGCCAAATCTCATGAGCAAATCCGCCATTACCTTAAGCCGGATAACCAAATCGTTTGGCGCAACCCAGGTGCTGAAAGAGATCAGCCTTGATGTTTCACCGGGGGAAGTGCTGGTGCTGATTGGCGCGTCCGGATCCGGCAAAAGTACCGTGTTGCGCATCATGAGCGGGCTGGAAGTGGCCGACGGCGGAGAAGTGTGGGTCAACGACGTGCCGCTGCATCAACGCAAACGCGCCAGTGAAATTTGCGGCCACGTTGGCATGGTGTTCCAGCAGTTCAACCTGTTCCCGCACAAAACCGCGCTCGGCAACGTGACGCTGGCGCTGATCAAAGCGCAAAAGCTGTCGGAGGCCGAAGCCACTAAACGCGGCATGGCGGCACTCACGCGTGTCGGACTCGCCGAGCGCGCGCATCACTATCCGGCGCAGCTTTCCGGTGGTCAGCAGCAGCGCGTGGCGATTGCCCGTGCGCTGGCGGTAGAACCGAAAATCATGTTCTTTGATGAAGCCACCTCAGCGCTGGATCCCGAGTTGGTGGGCGAAGTGATGGAAGTGATGCGCAGCCTGGCGCGTGAAGGCATGACCATGGTGGTGGTGACGCATGAGATGGGCTTTGCGCGCAAAACCGCTGACCGCGTGGTGTTTATGGATCAGGGCGTAATTGCCGAACAAGGTTCGCCCGAGCAAATCTTCGTCAACCCGCAGAACCCGCGCACTCAGCAGTTCTTATCACGCGTACTTGAGCATTAACAGGAGGATCTATGTCGATTCGCTTTCCGCTGCAGGCGGATGGATTACTGGATGCGCAGCAAACCGCGCCACGTTTTAAATCGGTTGCGGGTGCTGGTGATACGCCGCTTGCTGTCGGCACCGCAGTACTCAGCAGCGATCAGGTGTTCTCTCCGCTGATGATCATGAAGCAGTCGGCGCTGGAGAATAACCTGCGCCAGCTGGCGGACTTCTGCCGCGAAAACGGCGTGATGCTCGCCGCGCACGGGAAAACCTCGATGTCGCCCGCCATTCTGCGCCGCGCAATTACCCAAGGCGGCGCGTGGGGTTTGGGTGCCGCCACGCCCGCACAAGTACGTGCGCTGCGCCAGTTCGGCATCCGCAATGTGTTTCTCGCCAATCAGCTGGTCGACCCGGCGGGCATTCGCTGGATTGCGCAGTGGCAACAGCAACATCCCGATCACGGCTTCCTGTGCTATGTCGATTCGCTGCAAGGCGTGAAGCTGTTGGCGCAGAACCTCGGCGATAGCCAGATTTCGGTGCTGCTGGAGATGTCAGTCAGCGGTGGCCGCACCGGCTGTCGTTCTCAGCAGGACGCAGTAGCGATTGCCGAAGCGATCGCCGCCTGCCCAGCTCTGAAGCTGGTGGGCGTGGCCGGTTATGAAGGTGCGCTGGGTGCAAACCGTGATGAAAGCGGCATTCAACGCGTGAAGGATTACTGCCAGATGATGATCGCTACCGCTGAATTGCTGGCAGAAAAGCAGCTGTTCAGCAGCGATCACATTATCCTCAGCGCCGGTGGCGGTGCGTGGTTTGATGTGGTGACGGCGTGCTTCACCGCAGCACAACTGCCGTTGCCGATGACGCCACTGATCCGTTCCGGTGCTTATATGGCGCACGACAGCGGATTGTATGCGCGCATCGCGCCCTTTGCCCAGCCGGGCGCGACGCATCATTTTGCTGCCGCGCTGGAGATTTGGGGCCGCGTGTTATCGCGCCCGCAACCGGGCCTGGCGTTCGTGGATTTCGGTCGTCGCGACGTACCCTTCGATCAGGATCTGCCGAATCCGCTGTGGATCCGCAACGCCGATGGCAGCGCCCCGCGCACCGCAACGCATCTGCGTATAGATGATGTGAACGATCAGCACGCTTATTTGTTATTGCCGGAGGATGAGCCACTGCAGGTAGGCGATTGGGTCGGCTGCGGTATTTCGCATCCCTGTACAGCCTTTGATAAATGGCGCTATCTGCCGCTGGTGGATGATGATTATTGCGTCACAGATTCACTGGAAACAGCGTTTTGATGGGTTTTTGTACCAGGTCGCCATGAATGGCGACCCCATGACAAACGGTGCGCATTGCTGCGCACCTTATACTTAACGCCAACCCAACTCCGGTGCAACGTGGGTCAAAATGCTCTCAATCACGTGCGCACAGTAATCCACGCCTAACTGGTTCGGGATGGTCAGCAGCAGCGTATCCGCTTCAGCAATCCCTTCGTCCTGCGCCAGCTGTTTGATCAACTGATCCGGCTCGGCGGCGTAGCTGCGACCAAAGATGGCGCGGGTTTTCTCGTCGAGGAAACCCACCGAATCCTGATCCTGGCCACTGCGACCAAAGTAGGCGCGGTCGGTGTCGTTGGTCAGCGCAAAGATGCTGCGGCTCACCGAAACACGCGGCGTACGCTGATGGCCCGCGGCTTCCCATGCCTGACGATAGGCACGAATCTGCTTCGCCTGCTGCACGTGGAACGGCTCGCCGGTTTCATCATCTTTCAGGGTAGAGCTTTGCAGGTTCATGCCCTGCTGCGCTGCCCAGATGGATGTTGCGTTGGAACCAGAACCCCACCAGATACGCTCACGCAATCCAGCCGAGAACGGCTCCAGACGCAGCAAGCCCGGCGGATTCGGGAACATCGGCTGCGGATTCGGTTTCGCGAAACCTTCACCGCGAAGCACTTCCAGCAATTCCTCGGTATGACGACGGCCCATATCGGCATCGCTTTCGCCGTTCTGCGGATCAAAACCAAAGTAGCGATAGCCTTCGATCACTTGCTCTGGTGAGCCACGGCTCAGGCCGAGCTGCAGACGACCGTTAGAAATCAGATCCGCCGCGCCGGCATCTTCCGCCATGTACAACGGGTTTTCGTAACGCATATCGATCACGCCGGTACCAATTTCGATCTTTTTGGTACGCGCACCCACCGCCGCCAGGAGCGGGAACGGCGAGCTCAACTGACGGGCAAAGTGGTGCACGCGGAAGTAGGCACCATCGGCACCCAACTCTTCGGCCGCGACCGCTAAATCAATTGATTGCAGCAGGACGTCCTGCGCCGAACGGGTGGCAGATTGTGATGATGGGGTCCAGTGACCAAAGGATAAGAAGCCAATCTTTTTCATGCTGAAATTCTCCTCGTGAGCCACGCAGGCTCAAACGTTTTCAATGCAGCAAGGTTACGCCACAGACGAGGTGACTGATAGCCAATAGATTTCGCGCGCTTCATCAACTTTTTTGCATAAGTAAGAAAAAGAGATTCTTTGTGTTCATCACGGTGTTCAATCATCGTCAGAGGCCTCATCACTGTTCACAGGTTCGGCTTCTCCATGAGTAAAGGGACATCCGCCTATCTCAGCGCGCAACAGCGCGAGGTGGTGCATCAACTGGCACGCAGCTGGCTGTGGCGCAGCGAATTGCCGACGTGGCTATTGATGGTGGCGGTGTACGGCGGCTGGTTCGCCAGCGTTGTCTATTGGCAAACGCTGGGATTAACCTTGAGCACGCTGCTGCTGCTCCTGTTTACCACCTGGTATATGTCGCTGCAGCACGAGATGATTCACGGCCACCCGACGCGTTTTCCCCGTTTCAATCAGCTGTTCGGTACGCTGCCGCTGGCGGTGTGGTATCCATATGGTTTATATCGCGATTCGCATCTGGCGCATCATCGCAATCACACGCTGACCGATCCCGATGAAGATCCGGAAACCTACTACCTTTCACCAACGCGCTGGGCGCAACTCAAGCCGTGGCAGCAGCAGGTGATTCATCTGCGCAACACCTTTCCTGGCCGCTTGCTGATCGGTCCCCTGCTGGATATGTGCGCGACCGTCAAAACCTTGCTGAATGCCTTTATCCAGCGCGATACACCGGCGATGGCGATGTGGACTATTCATCTCAGCTTGCTGAGCGGGCTGTTTTACTGGATGACGTCGCACAGCTTCTCGCCGCTGTGGTTCGTGCTGGCGGTGAGTTACCCGGCGCTGATGCTGACCAAAGTGCGATCCTTCTACGAGCATCGCGCTGAAGAAGAACCGCTGGCGCGCTCAGTCAATAACGAAGCCGCGCTGCCGTGGCGCTTGCTGTTCCTCAATCTCAACTATCATTCTGTACATCACGATCTGCCCGGTTTGCCGTGGTACGGATTACGCAAAGTCTATTTGCTGTATCGCGATGGTTATCATCAGCGTAATCACGGTTTTCGCGTCGCCGGTTATGGCGAGTGGATAACTCGCTTCTGGCGCAAATCGGTCGAGGTTAATGCCCATCCGGGTACGCAAAAGGATGCACAGAATGCCCACGCTTTCGTTACCGATGTACGACATCAACCATCAGGCGACTCTCGGCCTGACCTCAGCGCTAACGACGCTGCTGCAACAACGCGGCGTGCAGGCTGAGGTTAGCTGGCCGCAGGATTTACTGCCGCACTGGCGCGATGAGCAGCTGCTGCTGAGCCAAACCTGCGGTTATCCGCTGGTGGAACTGCTACCCGATGTTCAGCTGGTCGGCACCTTTCACTCCAGCGCGCAGGGCTGCGACGGCATGCGCTATCGCAGTTGGCTAGTGGCACGCCGCGAAGATGAGAACCTGACGCTCAGCGATTTCTGTGGTCGGCGCGCGGTGTGCAACAGCAACGATTCGCACTCCGGCTTCAACGCGCTACGCTACGTGATTGCCCCGCTGGCGCAGAACGGGAAATTCTTCAGCGAAACCCGTTTCAGCGGCAGCCATCGTCAGTCGCTGGCGGCGTTGCGGGCGGGCGATACGGATATCGCAGCGATTGATTGCATCACCTGGGCGCTGCTGCGCCGCAATTATCCAAAGGAACTGGCGGGGCTGGAGATTATTGGCGAAACGCCGCTGTGCGCCGCGCTGCCGCTGATTACCTCGGCCAAAACCGATGCGAAAACCCTTGAGAAACTTCGCAGTGCGTTGAGCGAGCTAACCCGCGATAAGCGTTATCAGGATCTGCTGGCGGAGAGTTTGATCAGCGGGTTCAGCGTGAGCGATCGGGCGTTTTATGACGAAGTGCGGGAGTGGAAGGATCGCGCCGCCGCGCTCGGCGTGACGGCATTATAATCGTATGGTCGCCATTTATGGCGACCTTGCCAACATTACGCTACCTGCTCACGACTACGCTGCACCGCGAACTGGTTTGCCGGCTCGTCCAATCCCAGGTTCTCGCGCAGCGTCTCGCCTTCATACTCTTTGCGATAAATACCCCGCGCCTGCAACAGCGGAATCACCTGCGCCACGAAATCATCAAATGCGGTTGGCGTGCCGCCGCGCACGATAAAACCGTCGGTTGCGCCCTGCAGGAACCAGTTTGCCAGCCCTTCCGCTCCCTGCTCCGCCGTACCCAGGAAACTCGGACGCGGCGTGGCTTCTTCCAGCGCCGCCTGACGTAGCGTTAAGCCCCGTTCGCGGGCGTTCTGTTTGATCTTGTCGGTGGTGCTGCGGAAGCTGTTGCTGCCGAGTTCGCCAATATCCGGGAAAGGGTCATCCAGCGTGTACTGACTGAAATCATGATGCTCGAAGTAGCGGCCAAGATACTCCAGCGCTTTATCGATGGTCACCAGTTCGGCGGTTTGCTGATAGCGGCGCTCGGCGTCTTCCTCAGTTTCACCAATAATCACGCTGATGCCCTGGAACACACGAATATCATCGGCATCGCGCCCGCGCGCCACCAGCCGGCGACGTACATCTTCACGGAACTCGCGCGCCTGCTCGAGCGTTTCCTGGCGCGTATAAATGGCATCGGCGGCTTCGGTGGCGAAGGCTTTGCCCGCTTCTGAAGCGCCCGCCTGGAACACAATCGGACGTCCCTGCGGCGAGCGGCCGACGTTGAGCGGTCCCTGCACCGAGAAGTACTGTCCTTGATGATTCAGCGTATGCAGCTTGTCGGCGGCGAAGAATTCCCCGCTCTGTTTATTGCGCACAAAGGCATCGCCTTCCCATGAATCCCACAGCCCTTTCACCACCTGCAAATATTCGCTGGCAACGCGGTAACGCTCGTCATGTTCTGGATGGGTGCTGCGCGAGAAGTTTTTCGCCGAGCCTTCCAGCGGCGAGGTCACCACGTTCCAGCCAACGCGACCGCCGCTCAGATGATCGAGGCTGGCAAACTGGCGCGCGACGGTAAACGGCTCGCTGTAGGAGGTTGAAAGCGTGGCGACCAGACCGATTTTTTTGGTCACCAGCGACAGCGCCGACAACAAGGTGATCGGCTCAAAGCGGTTGAGGAAGTGCGGAATCGACTGCGGCGTGATGTACAAACCGTCTGCGACAAACAGGAAATCGATCTTCGCCTGCTCGGCTTTGCGCGCCAGATCCAGCACGTAATCGATGTTAATGCTGGCATCCGCCACCGCATCGGGATGACGCCATGCCGACATGTTGCCGGATACGCCCTGAATAATCGCGCCCAGCCGCAGCTGGCGTTGTGTCTGACTCATTCTGCTCTCCTTAATATGCGTTCGCGGGCTGCCAGTCGGGAATGACCGGCAGCGCCTGTAACAGTTTTTGCGTCCACGGGTGCTGCGGCGCGGCGAACACCTGCTGCAGCGCCCCGCTCTCCACCACTTGCCCGTTCTGCATCACCAGCACGCGATCCGCCAGATGCTGGATCACGCCGAGATCGTGAGAGATAAACAGCAGCGCGGTGCCGTGTTCGGCCTGCATATCGGCCAGCAGATCCAGCACCTGTGCCTGCACCGAAACGTCGAGCGCGCTGACCGGTTCATCGGCCACCAGCAGCGCCGGATTCGGTGCAAAAGCGCGCGCAATCGCCACGCGCTGACGCTGGCCGCCGGAAAGCTGTTGCGGATAGCGCTGCAGGAAGCGGTCGCCGA
>NZ_DALYOQ010000049.1:0-17983 GCF_031974595.1 Pantoea sp. CTOTU46764
GAATACCGTTCAGCTCAACAGTGAAGCCACCTTTAACTTTGCCGTTGATAACACCGGTAACAGTTTCAGCGTCTTCGTAAGCTTTTTCCAGCGTGATCCAAGCTTCGTGACGTTTAGCTTTCTCACGGGACAGCAGGGTTTCACCGAAGCCGTCTTCTACTGCGTCCAGCGCAACGTCAACTTCGTCGCCTACCTGGATTTCCAGTTCGCCGGCTGCGTTCTTGAACTGCTCTGCAGGAATTGCAGATTCAGATTTCAGACCCGCATCAACCAGAACTACGTCTTTGTCGATAGAGACAACAACGCCACGAACGATGGAACCCGGACGGGTTTCGATTTCTTTCAGGGACTCTTCAAAGAGTTGAGCAAAAGATTCAGTCATATTGATAATCTTAGGATTCTTCAATTTAACGTCCACCTGACTTCATTGTCGGATGGGGTTGTTTCACATGCCCTGCACCGGGTCCTTGGTACAGGGTTACAGCAATTCGGTTGCCTAAAGATTAAATGCCCAGCTTCTGCCTGGCATAATCAAGCGCCTTTTCAATCACTTGCTCAATCGACATACTGGTTGAATCCAGTACCAGAGCATCTGTGGCAGGCACTAAAGGTGCGATGGCACGATTACGATCGCGGTCGTCGCGTTCCTTTATCTCGGATAAAAGGCGATCAAAGTTAACATTAAAGCCCTTCTCCTGCAACTGCAGCATACGGCGATGAGCACGCTCTTCCGAGCTGGCGTCGAGGAAAATTTTCACTGGCGCATCTGGGAAAACCACGGTTCCCATATCGCGTCCATCAGCGATTAAACCGGGCTCCTCGCGGAAGGCGCGTTGGCGACGAAGCAGCGCTTCACGCACCCGCGGAAAAGCGGCTACGCGCGATGCGGTGTTGCTCACTTCTTGCGTGCGGATTTCACCGGTGACATCTTCACCTTCAAGCACCACCTGCATTTCACCGTTAACCGACAGAAAACGCACATCAAGATGCGCGGCAATCGGAACTAATGCTTCTTCTGACTCAATATCCACCTGATGGTGAAGTGCAGCCAATGCTAAAACGCGATAAATAGCGCCAGAATCCAGTAAGTGCCACTGCAACGACTCCGCCATCGCTTTACATAAAGTCCCTTTACCCGCGCCACTTGGCCCATCGATGGTAATAACCGGGGCGATTGCCGTCATTGTTCTCTCCTGTTGCTGCGTGCTTATTGTCAGCCCTTCCAGGCCGCCTGGATTGCGCGGCATTATACGCTGCCTGCATCAGGTTAGTTACCCTTTAGCGTAGACAGTGCTAGAAATATAGACAGATTCAGAACAATTTCCGCCTGATAAGGCCAAAGAAGAGCAAAGTAACCCGGCATAGTGCGCCGGGTTAGACGATCAGGAAGTATGACTGATTTTCGCCAATTGCTGGAAATAGCTTGGGAAGGTTTTCGCGGTACAGCCTGGATCGAGAATAGTTACCGGCGTATCAGACAGAGCCACCAGCGCGAAGCACATCGCCATGCGGTGATCGTTATAGGTACCGATATCCGCATGTTGCAAATGAGCCGGGGGTGTCACACGAATAAAGTCGTGCCCTTCTTCCACTTCAGCACCGACTTTGCGCAACTCAGTCGCCATCGCCGCCAGACGATCGGTCTCTTTTACGCGCCAGTTATAGATGTTGCGCATCAGCGTGGTGCCTTCTGCGAACAGTGCTGTGGTTGCAATGGTCATTGCTGCATCGGGAATATGGTTCATATCCATATCGATTGCCGTCAACGTTCCACGTGAGCAGGAGATGTAATCATCGCCCCACTCAATCACTGCGCCCATTTTTTCCAGCACATCAGCAAAACGAATATCGCCCTGCACGCTGTTACGGCCAATACCGGTTACACGCACGGTACCACCTTTAATCGCAGCCGCAGCGAGAAAATAAGAAGCAGAAGACGCATCACCTTCCACCAGGTAATCGCCCGGAGACTGATACTGTTGCTGCCCTTTGACCACAAAACGCTGGTAATCCTGGTTATCAACGTCCACACCAAAGCAGCTCATCAGGTGCAAGGTAATGTCAATATAAGGCTTAGAAACCAGATCACCCTTAATGGTGATGATCGTGTCTTGCTGCGCCAGCGGCGCGGTCATTAGTAACGCCGTAAGGAACTGGCTTGATACGCTGCCATCAACGCTGACTTCGCCCCCAATAAAACCGCCATTAAGACGCACTGGTGGATAATCGGTCTGCTCAAGATAGTCGATCTTTGCTCCGCCCTGACGCAGTGCATCAACCAGGTGGCCAATCGGACGCTCTTTCATGCGCGGCTCGCCAGTCAGGACAATTGACTGCTGGCCCAAACACAGCGCGGCGGCCAATGGGCGCATCGCGGTGCCTGCGTTACCCAGAAACAGCTCGAGCGGCTTTTCAGCGCTTAAAGGTCCCGCGTTACCCACGACTTCGCATACGGTACGATCGTCAGAGAGCGTGTAGCTGACACCCAGCGCTTTCAGGGCGTTCAGCATGTGCTTAACATCATCGCTATCGAGCAAGTTAGTCAGGCGAGTGGTGCCTTTTGCCAGCGCAGCCAGCAAGAGCGCGCGGTTTGAGACGCTTTTTGAACCCGGTAAATTTACCGTGCCGTCAACGCGAGCAATCGGTTGTAGAGTCAGGGAGTCCTGCATGTGAAACCAAATCTCCAGAAAATACGAGACCCCATCGTGTGACGGGGTCTGATACCAGACAAGCTGGCATGAAAAAAGCAATTAACCGTGGCGACGTTCGAAGTCGACCATAAACTCAGTCAGCGTTTTAACGCCTTCCAGCGGCATCGCATTGTAGATCGATGCACGCATACCGCCAACCACGCGATGGCCTTTCAATGCATGCAGACCAGCCTTGAGGGACTCTTCCAGGAACACTTTATCCAGAGATGAATCGGCTAACTGGAATGGCACGTTCATACGTGAACGGTTTTCGCTTGCGACATCGTTACGATAAAACGCGCTGTTATCAATCACGCCATACAGTAAGTCGGCTTTTGCCTGATTCAGCTTGTCCATCTCGGCCACGCCGCCCTTCTCTTTCAGCCATTTGAATACCAGGCCAGAGAGATACCATGCGAAAGTTGGCGGGGTGTTGAACATCGATTCGTTTTCGGCCAGCACCTTGTAATCAAGGATAGAAGGCACATAACGCTGTGCTTTACCCAGCAGGTCTTCGCGCACAACCACTAAGGTTAAGCCCGCCGGGCCAATATTTTTTTGCGCGCCAGCGTAGATCACGCCATAACGACTCACATCGATTGGATGAGACAGAATAGTAGAAGAGAGATCGGCAACCACAATCTTATCTCCAAAATCCGGCTCTTCATCGATGGCAATGCCATCAATCGTTTCGTTCGGGCAGAAATGGACGTAAGCCGCATCATCATTCAGCTGCCATTCATGCATTGGTAATAAAGCACGTTTACCATCACGCGTGGCTTTTATATCAATGGTATTTGGCGAGCAGAATTTTTCGGCTTCTTTAATTGCGCTGTGAGCCCAGTAACCGCCGTCAATATAATCTGCGGTTTTTGCGTCACCCAATAAGTTGCCGGGGATTGCCGCGAATTGTGCACGCGCACCGCCGTGGCAGAATAAAACTTTGTAATTGGCTGGGATCTTCAGCAGATCGCGAAAATCTTGTTCTGCTGCTTCAGCGACAGCAATAAACTCTTTACTGCGATGACTGATCTCCATCACCGAGGTGCCTAACCCGTGCCAGTTTGTCAGTTCTTGTTCTGCGCGACGGAGCACTTCTACCGGCAGCATAGCCGGGCCAGAGCTAAAATTATAAACCTGAGTCATTTCCCCTCACCACTGTCATATCGAACGGTTATGAATACCTCACCGGTTTTATCATTGCCTCCAGATGGCTGCAATCATTAATCCGGCAGCGATCACATTTCCAGAGCTTGCTCCACCGCAGCTTATGTCATAAATGCATTAAGCCATGGAATTTTGTGATGTAGTTCCAGAAAGAAAAGCGGGCAGCCGAATGGCATAAAAACCTTAACCAGACTGAGATAAATTTGGCTGACTGAATAGCGAAGCACGCATAAAACCCGTATTATTGCGCGCTTTACGCCCACCCCATTGACTTAAGAGAGCGCCACCATGACGCAAACGTTTATCCCCGGAAAAGACGCCGCACTGGAAGATTCCATTGCACGCTTTCAACAGAAACTGCAAGACCTTGGTTTCAATATTGAAGAAGCTTCCTGGCTGAATCCGGTACCACACGTCTGGTCAGTGCACATTCGCGATCGCGACTGCCCGCTGTGCTTTACAAATGGCAAAGGTGCTAGCAAAAAAGCCGCTCTGGCTTCAGCACTGGGCGAATATTTTGAGCGCCTCTCTACTAACTACTTCTTCGCCGATTTCTGGTTAGGTAAATCCATCGCTAATGGTGATTTTGTTCACTATCCGAATGAAAAGTGGTTCCCGCTCACCCAGGACGACAGCCTGCCAGAAGGCATTCTGGATGCGCGCCTCCGCAAATTTTATGATCCTGAAGAGAGTCTGGGTGCTTCAGAGCTGATTGATCTGCAATCCGGCAATGATGAGCGCGGTATTTGTGGCCTGCCATTTACCCGCCAATCTGACCAGCAAACGGTTTATATCCCGATGAACATCATCGGAAATCTGTACGTATCGAATGGTATGTCAGCCGGTAACACCGCGAATGAAGCGCGCGTACAGGGCCTGTCTGAGGTTTTTGAGCGCCATATCAAAAATCGCATCATCGCCGAATCCATCAGCCTGCCAGAAATTCCAGCAGAGGTGATGCAGCGGTATCCTGGCGTAATTGAAGCGATTGAACGTCTGGAAGCTGAAGGTTTCCCAATCTTCTCCTACGATGCTTCACTCGGCGGCAAATATCCAGTTATCTGCGTTGTGCTGTTCAATCCAGCAAATGGTACCTGTTTCGCTTCGTTTGGTGCACATCCAGACTTTGGCGTCGCACTGGAGCGTACCGTTACTGAACTGCTGCAGGGCCGCGGTCTGAAAGATCTCGACGTGTTCACTCCGCCAACGTTTGATGATGAAGAAGTGGCGGAACACGCTAACCTGGAAACGCATTTCATCGATTCTAGCGGTCTGATTTCATGGGATATGTTCAAAGACGATGCTGACTATCCTTTCGTCGACTGGAGCTTTGCGGGTACCACGCATGAAGAGTTTGATACACTGATGGCGATCTTCCGTGCGGAAGATAAAGAAGTCTATATCGCTGACTATGAACATCTGAGCGTTTACGCTTGCCGCATTATCGTGCCTGGTATGTCTGATATTTATCCAGCGGAAGACCTACTGCTGGCGAATAACAGCATGGGTGCACCACTGCGCGAAACGCTGCTGGCGCTGCCGAAAAGCCAATGGGAACCTGAAGCTTATCTCGAGCTGATCGTGCAACTGGACGAGGAAGGTCATGATGACTTTACTCGCGTGCGCGAACTGCTGGGTCTGGCATCGGGTAAAGACAATGGCTGGTACACACTGCGTATCGGCGAGCTGAAAGCGATGCTAGCGCTGGCAGGTGGCGACCTGGATCAGGCTCTGATCTGGACTGAATGGACGATGGAATTCAACCAGTCCATCTTCAGCGAAGAACGCGCTAACTACTACCGCTGCCTGCAAACATTGCTGCTGCTGGCAATGGAAGACGAACGCGATCCGCTTCAATATCATCGTGCCTTTATCCGTATGTATGGCCAGGCGGCAGTTGAGGCTGCTTCAGCGGCTATCAGTGGTGAAGCGCCTTTCTATGGATTGCAAGCGGTCGATCTGGACCTGAAAGCATTTCCTGCGCATCAATCATTACTCGCTGCCTATGAAAAATTGCAGACAGCTAAACGTCGTTACTGGGCACAAAAATAGCCTTAACGCTTTAATTCTTATTTATAGACATTAGCGTATTGCTAAATGGCACTGAAAAAAATCAGTGCCATTTTTTATATTGAACATGCAAAGAGATTAAAGCGTATTATTGAATAACAATTATGCTTCATTCGTTAATGATATTTAACAAAATCGACCCTCAACTGCAGTCACCTTCAACTTATCTTGCATAAATTAAAAATTATTTATTTTAATAAATTCAATTAGTTAATTTAAAAATGCATGCTAAATCGCTTCGCTTATTAGGTACCTTCCGGTCAAATATGATCCATATCAATTTCTGACCTATACTCCTTTGTTAGTATCTTTACAGGCAATTTTTGGAGAGCGTTAGTGTGAAAGCTGACAACCCTTTTAATTCGTTATTACCGGCGGCAATGGCGAAAGTTGCAGAAGAGGCCGGCATATATAAAGCTACTAAACGTCCTTTAACCACATTCTTCCTTGCCATCACTGCTGGCGTATTTATTTCTATCGCATTTGTCTTCTATATCACTGCGACCACCGGAAGTGGAGCCATGCCCTACGGCATAGCAAAACTGATCGGCGGTATCTGTTTCTCACTCGGTTTAATGTTAGTGGTCGTGTGCGGAGCGGACCTGTTCACCTCAACGGTTCTGATCGTGGTGGCAAAAGCCAGCGGCCGTATCACCTGGCTGCAACTCGGTCGACATTGGTTGACCGTCTACATTGGTAATCTATTTGGCGCGCTGTTCTTTGTAGCACTTATCTGGTTAGCCGGTGAACACATGGTGGCGAATGGTGCCTGGGGCTTGAACCTTCTGCAAACCGCCGATCACAAGATGCATCACACCTTTATCGAAGCCGTCAGTCTCGGCACGCTCGCCAATTTGATGGTTTGCCTGGCGGTATGGATGAGTTACTCCGGCCGCAGCCTGATGGATAAAATGTTTGCGATGATTTTACCGGTAGCGATGTTTGTTGCCTGCGGCTTTGAACATAGCATCGCAAACATGTTCCTGATTCCGATGGCCATTGTTATCCGTGACTTTGCCAGCCCGGAATTCTGGCAAATGGCGGGGGCAAGCGCAGCACAGTTTCCATCACTCAGCGTTAGCGATTTTATTCTTAACAACCTTATTCCCGTAACCATCGGCAACATTATTGGCGGCGGATTATTAGTCGGTTTGACCTACTGGGTAATCTATCTGCGTGGCGATGAGCCGGTGCATTAATGAATTGGTACGGGCGTGCTGAAGCAGCGCGCCATACGTCAAAGTCTCCCTAAATAAGGCAGGTATATCATGTCCGAACTGAATGAAAAAATGGCGTTAGCCTGGGAAGGATTTAGCGCCGGCGAATGGCAGAACAGCGTCAACGTCCGTGACTTTATCCAGAAAAACTATACACCGTATGAAGGCGACGAATCCTTCCTCGCAGGCGCGACGCCAGCCACAACTAAGTTGTGGGACAGCGTGCTTGAAGGTATTAAAATCGAGAACCGCACTCACGCGCCGGTGGATTTTGACACCGATTTGGCTTCAACCATCACCTCTCACGACGCCGGCTACATCAGCAAATCGCTGGAAAAAATTGTCGGTCTGCAAACTGAAGCGCCTCTGAAACGTGCCATCATTCCGTTTGGCGGCATCAAAATGGTTGAGGGCTCTTGCAAGGTTTATGGCCGCGAACTCGATCCCGCGCTGAAAAAGGTCTTCACTGATTACCGTAAAACTCATAACCAGGGCGTATTCGATGTTTATACCCCAGACATCATGCGCTGCCGTAAATCAGGCGTACTGACAGGTTTGCCTGATGCCTATGGCCGCGGTCGTATCATTGGTGACTATCGCCGCGTCGCGCTGTACGGCATCGATTACCTGATGAAAGACAAGGTTGCACAGTTTAATTCTCTGCAGAGCGATATGGAGAATGGCGTTGACCTCGAAGCCACCATTCGCCTGCGTGAAGAAATCTCTGAACAGCACCGTGCGCTAGGTCAGATCAAAGAGATGGCTGCGAAGTATGGTTCAGATATCTCACTGCCCGCGACCAATGCACAAGAAGCCGTTCAGTGGACTTACTATGGCTATCTCGCGGCGGTGAAATCACAGAATGGTGCGGCGATGTCCTTCGGTCGCGTATCCACCTTCCTTGATGTGTATATCGAACGCGATATTCAGGCCGGGAAACTGACTGAAGAAGACGCACAGGAACTGATTGACCATCTGGTAATGAAATTGCGTATGGTGCGCTTCCTGCGTACGCCTGAATACGATGAGCTGTTCTCCGGTGATCCAATCTGGGCAACAGAATCATTAGCGGGTATGGGCGTCGATGGCCGTACTCTGGTGACCAAAAGCACCTTCCGTTTCCTGAATACACTTTACACCATGGGACCATCTCCGGAGCCAAATATGACCATCCTGTGGTCAGAAAAACTGCCGGTTAACTTCAAGAAATACGCCGCAAAAGTTTCTATCGATACGTCCTCATTGCAATATGAGAATGACGACCTGATGCGCCCTGACTTCGACAACGATGACTATGCTATCGCCTGCTGCGTTAGCCCAATGATTGTCGGTAAGCAGATGCAGTTCTTCGGTGCGCGTGCCAACCTGGCAAAAACCCTGCTGTATGCAATCAACGGTGGCGTTGATGAAAAACTGAAAATGCAGGTAGGCCCGAAAGAAGCGCCAATCACTGACGAGATTCTTAATTTTGACATCGTGATGGAGCGTCTGGATCACTTCATGGATTGGCTGGCGAAGCAGTACGTCACCTCCCTGAACATCATTCACTACATGCACGATAAGTACAGCTACGAAGCTTCACTGATGGCGCTGCACGACCGTGACGTTTATCGCACTATGGCATGTGGTATCGCGGGTCTGTCAGTTGCGGCTGACTCACTTTCTGCCATCAAATACGCCAAAGTGAAAACCATCCGTGATGAAGATGGTTTAGCGGTAGACTTCGAAATTGAAGGTGATTATCCGCAGTTTGGTAACAATGACTCTCGCGTTGATGACATGGCGTGCGATCTGGTTGAACGTTTCATGAAGAAAATTCAGAAACTGCAAACCTACCGCAATGCGGTGCCAACACAGTCAGTGCTGACCATTACCTCTAACGTGGTTTATGGTAAGAAAACCGGTAATACGCCTGACGGACGTCGTGCGGGTGCGCCATTCGGACCGGGTGCTAACCCAATGCACGGCCGTGACCAGAAAGGTGCGGTGGCTTCACTGACCTCTGTCGCGAAACTGCCCTTCGCTTACGCTAAAGACGGTATCTCTTATACCTTCTCCATCGTGCCAAATGCGCTGGGTAAAGATGATAACGTGCGTAAAACTAACCTTGCTGGCTTGATGGATGGATATTTCCACCATGAAGCTAACATTGAGGGCGGTCAGCATCTGAACGTTAACGTGATGAACCGTGAGATGCTGCTGGATGCGATGGAACATCCTGAGAAGTATCCACAGTTGACCATTCGCGTATCCGGTTATGCTGTTCGCTTCAACTCGCTCACCAAAGAGCAGCAGAAAGATGTAATTACCCGTACCTTCACTCAGTCGTTGTAAGAACACTTTGCTGAGATTAAAAGGCTCCTACGGGAGCCTTTTCTCCACAAGTCCGTTTTGCCAGCTTGCTGGTGCTGGCGACCTGGCAAAATCGACTTTCACTGTTAGAGCACGACATAGATTGTGCTGCCTGATGTTCAGGCTCACCTGGAGAATCCATCGCAATGTCAACCATCGGTCGTATCCACTCCTTTGAATCCTGCGGCACCGTTGATGGCCCAGGCATTCGTTTCATCACCTTTTTTCAGGGCTGTCTAATGCGCTGCCTGTATTGCCATAACCGCGATACATGGGATACGCATGGCGGTAAAGAAGTGACTGTTGAAGAGTTGATGAAGGATGCGCTCTCATATCGTCACTTTATGAATGCATCTGGCGGGGGCGTGACGGCGTCGGGTGGTGAAGCGATATTACAAGCTGAGTTTGTGCGTGACTGGTTCCGCGCCTGCCAGGCCGAAGGCATTCACACCTGTCTCGACACCAACGGCTTTGTTCGTCGCTACGACCCGGTGATCGATGAATTGCTAGATGCCACTGACTTGGTCATGCTCGATCTGAAACAAATTAATGATGAGGTGCATGAAGTTCTGGTTGGCGTTTCCAATCACCGCACGCTGGATTTTGCGCGCTATCTGCAGAAGAGAGGCAAACGTACCTGGATTCGTTACGTTGTTGTGCCTGGTTACTCTGATGATGATGATTCCGTACATCGCTTAGGTGAGTTCACTAAGGATATGGATAACATTGAGAAGATTGAACTGCTGCCTTATCACGAGTTAGGCAAACACAAATGGATTGCCATGGGTGAAGAGTACAAGCTGGATGGTGTCAAGCCGCCGAGCAAAGAAACCATGGAGCGAGTGAAGAATATCCTCGCCAGCTACGGTCATGAAGTGATGTATTAACCGCAAACAAAAGGGGAGCCGCTGGCTCCCCTTTTTACTATTTCATATTAATGCGTTAAGCATGTGCAACCGGCGTTGCCTGATGATCGACTTTGCGCAGTAACATCACCAAATAAACCAGTGCAACTGCAGCAATCATCACAAACAGCAGGCGGTCAGAGTAGTTCTGCATCAACATTGACGTCATTCCCGGCCCCACCAAACTGCCCACGGTATAGCTGAACAGTAATGCCTGATTCATCGCCACTAATTCATGATGCGCCACGGTTTCGCACGCCCAGGACATCGCCACTGGGTAGAGAGTAAAACCCGCCAGCCCCAGCACAAACAGTGCTGGCGCCATCGCAGCATCACCCAACATCGCAATCGCACCCAGAATAACCACGAACACTTGCACGCGCAGTACCATCAGGCGACCAAAGCGATCGGCTAAACGTCCTACTGGCCACTGGCCGACAATGCCCGAGCTGACCAGTAACGCCATCCAGTAACCGACGGTTGCATCACTCATGCCCTGATGCGACAGATACAAAGGCATCAAGCCATAAAGCGAGCCGAGAACGATACCGGAAATGATGCAGCCATTGATGCCGAGACGTGAACTACGACGGCGCAACATCACCCAAAGGTGACCCGTTGAAGCCTCTTCCGTCGCAGCGCTGGCATTAACATGCACAAATACGACCGGCAACACCGCACAGATAATCAGCGCAGTCACCCACGGAATCACGTGGAGCAGCTCTGTCGACACACGACTCACCAACAACTGGCCGGCAACCGTGCCGAGGTAGTAGATGATCATATATGCCGCGAGCAGCTGACCACGATTACGTACGGTACCGCTGCATAATAAGGCGCTCTCAACCACCACCCAAATCAGTGCACAACCCACACCTGCGGTGAAACGCAGCATGGTCCAGCTATAGAAACCATCCAGCATCACCATGCCCATGGTCGCCACGGCAAAAAGAACGCTGGCCAGGTAGAAACAGCGATTAAAACCGTGACGAGTGATCAACCAGCCCGCGAGCAAAGTGCCCAGCAAATTACCGGTGTAATACGATGAGCTAGCCATACCCACTTGCCAGGTTGGCAATTGATCATGGGTAAGCCATAACGGTACCAGCGTATTAAGCACAGCAATAGACACCGTCATGAGCATTAAGCCGCAAAGCAGCAAAACGACGGGGCGCGACCAGGTTGACATAGGGAATAAAACCAAAAGAGATGACGATAATTGCGCGCAGTTTGCCATTTGCTATTTTAAAGTCAATGTGCAAAAAATCGTCGCCGCACGATTTGCTGCAGCACAATTTATTTTATTTATCTTCAGCGGGTTAGAGGAAGGATGAAAGATAACAGGCAGGTATCTATCTATTTGAATTTATGATTTTTAATGGTTAACGGCCATTTATTATCGATAACGTTTATTTCTGATTAATTCCAACTAAAAAATAATTATTTTTCAGCTTAAGAAACAAAAAAACCCGGCATTGCCGGGCTTATATAATTGCTTGTTGATTAGCCAACGAATTCCAGTCCGCCCATGTAAGGACGCAACACTTCAGGCACCTCAATGCGGCCATCTGCTTGCTGGTAGTTTTCCAGCACAGCGACCAGAGTACGACCAACCGCCAGACCAGAACCGTTCAGCGTGTGCACCAAACGTGGTTTCTTGTCGGTTTTGCTGCGGCAGCGCGCCTGCATACGACGAGCCTGGAAATCACCCATGTTGGAGCAAGAGGAGATCTCACGATAAGTGTCCTGAGCTGGCAGCCAAACTTCCAGGTCGTAAGTTTTGGCAGAGCCGAAGCCCATATCGCCGGTGCAAAGCAGCACTTTACGGTATGGCAGATTGAGCAGCTGCAGCACTTTCTCTGCATGGCCGACCAACTCTTCGAGTGCGTCCATAGAAGTTTCAGGCGCTACAATCTGCACCATTTCCACTTTGTCGAACTGGTGCATACGGATTAAACCGCGTGTATCACGTCCGTACGAACCGGCTTCAGAACGGAAGCATGGCGTGTGTGCAGTGAGTTTGAGCGGCAAAGATTCTTCTTCAACAATCTCATCACGCACCAGATTGGTCAGCGGCACTTCAGCGGTTGGGATCAACGCATAGTTGCTGCTACCTGCTTCTTCGCCCAGCGGCTTGGTATGGAACAGATCTTCACCAAACTTTGGCAGTTGACCGGTTCCATACAGTGTTTCCTGATTAACCAGATACGGAACATAGGTTTCAAGATAACCGTGCTGCTGCGTGTGCAGGTCAAGCATAAACTGGCTAAGCGCACGGTGCAGACGCGCAATCTGGCCCTGCATGACAATGAAACGTGAACCCGTCAGTTTCACCGCTGCGGCAAAATCCAGACCTTTTGCGGCTTCACCCAACTCAACATGGTCTTTTACCGGGAAATCGAACTGGCGCGGCTGGCCCCAGCGGCTGACTTCCTGGTTCTCGCTGTCATCTTTACCCAACGGGACTTCGTCAACCGGGAGATTTGGCAATGCGAGGGCAAAGTCACGAATTTCGTTTTGCAGGGCATCCAGTTCTGCTTTAGCCGCATCCAGGCGTTCGCCCAGTGCGTTCACTTCCTGACGCAGCGGCTCGATGTCTTCCCCACGTGCTTTGGCCTGACCGATGGATTTGGATCGGGAATTACGCTCAGCTTGCAGATTTTCAGTTTCTACCTGCAAGACTTTACGACGCTCTTCGAGCGAACGTAAGGTTTCCACATCCAGTTTAAATCCTCGGCGTGCCAGTTTTTCTGCGACTGCGTCTGGCTCGTTACGCAGCAGGTTGGGATCGAGCATGCTAATCCTGTGTAATAAAAGGTTGATTGAACGAATGGCGGGACTTGCATCCCTATGGAATGCAATGAAATCCTTGCTCACCTTACCGTAAGGTGTTTATCAGCGGTAGCGTTTTATCGGGCTATTTTGATCCTGCTCAGCCAGCCAGGCGAGTTTTTCGCCAATTTTCCCTTCAAGCCCGCGATTCGTCGGTTGATAGTAGCGTGTCTGCGCCATTTCTGGCGGGAAATAGACTTCGCCAGCGGCATAGGCGTTAGTCTCATCGTGCGCATAGCGATACTCTTTACCCAGCCCCATCTCCTTCATCAATTTGGTCGGTGCATTGCGTAAATGTTCCGGCACATCGTAGTCAGGAAATTCGCGCGCATCGCGCATCGCGGCTTTGAAAGCGGTGTAAACGGCATTACTTTTGGGTGCGCTGGCGAGGTAGACAATCGCCTGCGCAATCGCCCTTTCGCCTTCAGCTGGACCGACGCGTGTGAAGCAATCCCAGGCCGCCAACGCAACCTGCATGCCGCGCGGATCGGCGTTACCCACATCTTCGGAAGCGATAGCCAGCAAACGGCGTGCCACATACAGCGGGTCGCCGCCGGCGGTGATGATTCTTGCATACCAGTAAAGTGCCGCATCAGGTGCTGAACCGCGTACCGATTTATGCAGAGCGGAGATCAGATCGTAGAAACGATCGCCTTTGTTATCGAAACGCGCCGCTCTTTCACCGGAAACTTCGTTAAGCAATTGTGGCGTTAATTCACGCTGGCCTTTGGCGTTGCTCTCAGCCATATCCGCCATCATTTCCAGCGTATTCAGTGCCCGACGCGCATCTCCGTTCACCAACTCTGCAATCATGCGGCGCGTATTATCCGGCAGCACAATATCGCTTTTGCCATAACCGCGATCGTCATCCTGCATCGCCTGCAGCAAAACCTGTTCGATATCAGCAGTGGTGAGAGATTTGAGTAAATAGACACGAGCACGCGATAGCAGCGCCGAGTTGAGCTCAAACGAGGGATTTTCGGTGGTGGCACCGATAAACGTGATGGTGCCATCTTCAATATGTGGCAGGAAAGCATCCTGCTGACTTTTGTTAAAGCGATGAACTTCGTCGACAAACAGAATGGTGCGTCGGCCCACCTGACGATTTTGCCGGGCGCGCTCTATCGCTTCACGAATCTCTTTGACGCCAGAAGTCACCGCAGAAATCCGCTCAACATCAGCTTTACCGTAATGGGCGATGATCTCGGCTAATGTTGTTTTCCCTGTCCCCGGCGGTCCCCACAAAATCATCGAATGCAGATGCCCGGCCTCAATAGCGCGCGGCAGCGGTTTACCAGGCGCCAGCAAATGCTGCTGCCCAATGTAATGTTGCAGCGTAGCTGGCCGCATACGCGCGGCCAGCGGCTGAAACTCATTCGAAGGTGCAAAATCCAGAGACAGGTTACTCACCGAGACCTCACTGACGTTGATCGTCCACCGTTACCCCTTTTGGCGGCGTAAAGGTGAATTTGTCTGGGCTAATGGCACCGTTGTTTTGGCTCTTCAGCTGATAATCGCTGTGCTGACCATCTTGCTCAATCGCGCTGAACTTATTGATGGTGCCAGACGATGTCACATTGATGGTGAACTGCTTGAGGTTGCCATCACTGCTTTTCGGCGTTAGCTCGAAATTATCGCCCTGCTGCTTAATGTTGTACTGTTTCCAGTCACTTGGTTGGTTACGCGCAATCAGCATAAACGGCGTATTGCTGGCCGCATTTTGCAGCAGGCTAACACTCGCTTGTTCAACGAAGGGATTGTAGAACCATAGATTTTTGCCATCAGAGATAATTACGCTTTCGTCCGGCGCGGTCATGTGCCAGTTAAACAAACTTGGGCGCTTAACCCACAGCTCACCTTCACCATCCTGCACGTTGGCGCCGCTGCCATCGGTCACTTTCTGACTGAAGCTGGCATGGAAGCTGTTCACCTTATTGAGACGCTGTTGCAGATCGCTGGACGCATCCGCCAATACTGATGCGGAAACAAAACTGGCCAACAGGCCACAGGCAATAACGCGTAATTTCATCTGATTCGATTCCTTATTCATTGTTTCCCGACACTTACCGCATTAAACGTAGTTGCCGTCCTGCCTCTTCGACAGGAGAAAAAGCCGAAAGCTCCCGAAGATATGGGGATCGACCAACAGATAAACAATGGGCCAGTATTAACTGGCCCATAACTAGACAATTGCACGCGATAATTTACATTTCGTGTGGCGGCGGTGAAAGCACTTCTCGGTTGCCATTGTGTCCCGGTTCAGAAACGATGCCCTGCGCTTCCATCTGCTCGATGATGCGTGCAGCACGGTTATAACCAATACGGAACTGGCGCTGAACCCCAGAAATGGACGCCCGGCGTTTTTCCACCACGAAAGAGACCGCCTGATCGAACAGCGGATCCAGCTCTTCATCACCCATCATACCACCAGCCGCGCTATCACTCTCTTCACCAGCGGTGATGCTTTCGATGTATTGCGGGCGACCGCGTGCTTTCCAGTCCTGAACGACCGCATGGACTTCCTGGTCGCGCACGAATGCACCGTGCACGCGCACTGGCATTGAGGAGTTTGGCGGCATGTACAGCATGTCACCCATGCCCAGCAGCGATTCCGCACCGCCTTGATCAAGGATGGTGCGTGAGTCAATCTTACTGGAAACGGTAAAGGCGATACGCGTCGGGATGTTGGCTTTGATCAGACCGGTAATCACATCGACCGACGGACGCTGTGTCGCCAGCACCAGGTGAATACCCGCCGCACGTGCTTTCTGTGCCAGACGAGCAATCAACTCTTCAACCTTCTTACCGACAGCCATCATCAGATCGGCAAATTCGTCGACCAGTACCACGATATAAGGCAGTTTTTCAAGCACCGGCGGCGTGGTATCCATGCTATCGCCCGGCTTCCAGAACGGATCGGGAATTGGTCGGCCCATCGCCGCAGCCTGCTCAATCTTCTCGTTATATCCGGCAAGATTACGCACGCCCAGCGCAGACATCAGCTTATAGCGACGCTCCATTTCACCGACACTCCAGCGCAGCGCATTGGCCGCATCTTTCATATCAGTAACCACTTCGGTCAGCAGATGCGGAATGCCTTCGTAGACTGACAGCTCAAGCATTTTCGGGTCGATCATGATAAAGCGCACTTCTTCCGGCGTGGCTTTATACAACATGCTAATGATCATGGTGTTAACGCCCACCGATTTACCGGAACCAGTGGTACCGGCAACCAGTAAGTGAGGCATTTTCGCCAAATCAGCCACAACCGGCTGGCCAGCAATGTCTTTCCCTAATACCACTGCAAGCGGTGACGGATTTTCACGGAATTTAGGACAATCCAGCACTTCGCGCAGATAAACTGTTTGACGATGTTTATTTGGCAGTTCAAGCCCGACATAAGGCTTACCTGGAATGACTTCCACCACGCGCACGGCAACCGCTGACAGTGAACGCGCCAGGTCACGCGATAAGTTAGAGATACGTGAAGCTTTAACGCCTGGCGCTAAGTCGAGCTCAAAACGGGTGATGACCGGCCCAGGCGAAATACCTACCACTTCCGCCTTCACACGATAATCAGCCAGTCGAGCCTCAACCAGTCGCGCCGTTTGCTCCAGCGCAAACATATCCACCGGCTCTTCTTCTGCCGGTGGTGACGTGAGCAGATCCAGCGTTGGCAGCGGCGTAGAAGGTTTTTCCAGTGGCTGTTCATGGCGAACCAGGAACGGATGGAACAAGCTATCCTGTGCTGGCGCTGCAGGTTTCACTGGTGCAGGCGGCGCAGAATAGGCTTCCTGTTCCGGTGACGACCACGGGCTAGATTCAGCACTTAATGAAGGTAATGACGCAGGCTCCGGCGCAGCAGGTTGCTGCCACTGCGCGGGTTCTTCCGGCTCTGGCGTTGCAGAGATCGTAAATAGCGGCTCGCTTGGGCTGTCGTCGACCAGATCTTTCATTGGCGAAAAATCAAACGCAGACGAGGTATCCAGATTAAAGACCGGCGCTTCTTTCACATCAGATTCGTTATAGCGTTGCTGCTGCTGATCGGCGAACTGACGTGCCAGTTGAGCCTGCTGCAATGCATCCTCATCTTCAGGCTCAGACGCGCCCTGCCAGCTTTCACCGTAACGATTCTGCTGCTGCGATGCGAAGGCTTCACGCAACTGCGCCTCTTGCAGCTCAACATCATCCTCCTGAGGAGGAACGCTGTAAGACGCGGTGACTTCCGGCTGTTGCTGCTCAGCATCTTTAGCCTGCTCTTCCGCCATACGCTGCGAAGGCAACTTGATACCGTACGACGCTAACTCGCGTCGAGTTGGCAACTTAACCTTATTCGGACGCGGCAATTCTGGGCCAATGCCCTGCTTCACCTGCGGGTTGTAATCACGCTCAGGCACGATATCGAAAGCAGGCGAATAAGCAGCTGTTGAAGATGCTGCTTTTACTGCTCCCGCAGCCAGTGAAGCGGCGGCGACACTGTTTAAAGGCGCTGAAGATGAAGCGGCATCCTGCCAGTTGCCCATACTTGGGCCTTCATCGTCATCAGCCGGCGAAAACGGCGAAGGTGCCGGTGCCGGTTCATTTGGCATCTCGAAACGATAGAGCGGCGTAGAAGGCTGCGCGATCGGTTCGGGCGCCGCAGCGACAGGCTGTGGAACCGAAGTTGGCTGGGCAGCAGGTTCTGCAACGCGCGGCATCGCGACGGGTTCTGCAGGTGCACTTGTCCCAGGCTGCGCGACGGCTGGGCTTT
>NZ_DALYOQ010000049.1:17997-35056 GCF_031974595.1 Pantoea sp. CTOTU46764
CGCAGCAGCAGTTGCCGCGCTGGCCTTCGCCAGCAGCGGATCGTCGCCCAACTCTGCAGCAACGGGTTCGCTGATCTTGCGCGGTTTGGCTAACAAGACATCGTCTTCTTCATTTGCAGGCTGTAAAGCAGGCATTGAAGGTGACACCTCATCAGCGTGCTCTTCATCGTCGTATTCTTCTTCCTGCCAGGGTTCATCATGGCGTGAACGGTTGCTGGCAAAGGTCAGAACACCCATCACCACGCCACCGATCTTCTCGGCAATCGTCAGCCATGACCAACCGGTGTAAAGGGTGATCCCGGCAGCCCAGACGCACAGCAGCGTTAAAGTGCCACCAGCCGAACTGAACCAAGGTGCCATTGCATTGCTGACCAGGCTGCCAATGACGCCGCCGGAAGCAAAATACCAGATGTCATCAATGTTCAGCGCCGCAAGACCACAAGTCGTCACGACAAGAGCCAGCACGCCAATCAGGCGAAGACCAACAGCAAAGTAGTCAATGTAATCCTGGCGATCGCGTTGGCGGAAAGTGATCCAACACAGACCAATAATGACGGGAGGAATGGCGTAAGCCATCACGCCAAAAATGAACAATAGCGTATCTGCCAGCCATGCGCCGACGCTACCACCCAAATTATGGATAGGTTCGTGCCATGCGGTTTGTGACCAGCTTGGATCTGAAGGGTTAAAACTAACCAGCGACACCATCAAATAGATGGCGAACAAGGCCACAAGAATGAGCAACGCTTCCAGCAGACGACGTCCACTGCTCAGCGGTTGTAACGAAACATCTTTATCTTCTGTATATTCCTGGCTCAAGAGAACTCTCCAGGTGCCTGTAAATTAAGAAGGCAACAACGTCGGGCATGCCCGACGCTGGTCCTGTATGAATTCACAGGAGTGTACCGAAATCCTGCAAGCTTTGCACCTGCCCTGCACTACCGGGTTTTGATCACCAGACGATTGCTCTGTTTGACCTCTTCCATCACCACGTAAGTACGGGTGTCGTTTACGCCCGGCAGACGCAGCAAGGTTTCGCCCAGCAGTTTACGATAGGCGGACATATCCGGTACGCGGGTTTTAAGCAGGTAGTCAAAGTCACCGGAAACGAGGTGACATTCTTGAGTTTCCTCAAGTTTTTGCACAGCGGCGTTAAATTGTTCAAATACATCTGGCGCACCACGATTCAGAGTAATCTCAACGAAAACCAGCAATGAAGCATCCAGATAATGGGGATTGAGCTGCGCGGTGTAGCCCAGAATAAAGCCTTGACGTTCGAGGCGGCGTACGCGCTCAAGACAAGGAGTTGGCGATAATCCAACACGTTTGGAAAGCTCGACATTGGAAATTCGACCGTCTTTCTGCAGTTCGTTCAGAATATTTCTGTCGATACGATCTAAATCTTTTCCGGGGCGTTTCTTATTGTCTACCATTATTATTGTCTCTCTTAATTCCTTCCCTTTACCTGCCACACCCTGAAAACGCTCATTGTTCAGGGCCTTACTGAAGTGAAGACCATAAGCCTGTGCAGTAACGCGTCCATCCGTATGACGCATGTTGTCTGTCCACATCATGCGTCACTACCAATGTCAGGCTGAGTTTATTCGGCTAAAAAGGCCAAAACAGAAATGAAATTCTGTTTTGAATCGCTAAATATTCTCTGCTTCTCCCAATGTTTTCGCAAAAGCGCAGGCGATTGTCAAAGTAAAACATCCAAATTCAGTACAAGATGCCAGATAGAGTTCTGGGTTGCTGTTTTTAAATGAGAATTTTTATGCTGCTGCACCACTAATTGCCGAGCATTGCCCCCTTTTGGCGCAACGCGCGTGCAAAATTTACACTCATCGTCTACGCCGCTCGCAGTGATTGTTAACAAAATTGCTGAAGCCTTTTTTTGCGACGTTAATTTCCCTACAATCAAAAACTATATTGTCAGAAAAATTGAGGAACGCATGAGTACGGCCAAACACAGTAAGCTGCTCATTCTGGGCTCCGGCCCTGCCGGTTACACTGCTGCGGTATATGCAGCGCGCGCTAACCTGAATCCGGTATTAATCACCGGGCTGGAAAAAGGGGGTCAGCTCACCACCACCACCGAGGTGGAGAACTGGCCAGGCGATGCAAACGATCTGACCGGTCCAGCGTTGATGGAACGCATGCAAGAGCATGCTGAGAAATTCAACACCGAGATCATTTTTGACCACATTCATACCGTCGATTTGCAGAACCGTCCGTTCCGTCTGGTCGGCGACAGCGGTGAATACACTGCAGATGCCTTGATCATCGCAACTGGCGCCTCAGCGCGTTATCTCGGTCTGCCATCAGAAGAAGCGTTCAAAGGCAAAGGCGTATCTGCTTGCGCGACCTGTGACGGTTTCTTCTACCGCAACCAGAAAGTTGCCGTGATTGGTGGAGGCAACACTGCCGTTGAGGAAGCACTTTACCTGGCTAACATTGCCGCTGAAGTGCATCTGATTCACCGTCGCGACAGCTTCCGCGCGGAGAAAATCCTCATCGACCGTCTGATGGAAAAAGTGCGTAATGGCAACATCGTGCTGCACACCGATCGCACGCTGGACGAAGTGGTCGGCGATCAAATGGGCGTGACAGGCTTGAAACTGCTTTCTACCAAAGGTGAAGCGGCGGAATCAATCGATGTCGCTGGTCTGTTTGTTGCTATCGGCCATAGTCCAAATACCGCAATCTTTGATGGTCAGCTGGATTTAGAAAATGGCTACATCAAAGTGCAGTCTGGTTTGCATGGTAACGCCACTCAAACCAGCATCCCAGGCGTGTTCGCTGCCGGCGATGTGATGGATCATATTTATCGCCAGGCCATTACCTCTGCCGGTACCGGCTGTATGGCTGCGCTGGATGCGGAACGCTTCCTTGATGGACTGGTTAAAAACGATAAGTAAGTTGTTAATAACCTGATCATAATCGCCTAAAGGCGGCCAGTTTTGGTCGCCTTTTTTGTTACCTGCGTGCTACAGTTCACGCGCCCGACATTGCTGGGTTTTCATCCGGGATTCACATCTCTTTTGAGTTACCAAACGGCATCGCATGAACAAATCACGGCAACAAGAGCTTCTCCGCTGGCTCCGTCAGCAACGTCATCACGGTGCACGCAACTTGCGTGTGGCTTCGCTGTTGGGTTTTGCTGGCGCACTGGTCATTATCGCCCAAGCCTGGTTACTGGCTTCACTGCTGCAAAATCTGCTGGTCGCGCAACAACCTCGCGCCTCACTGCTCACCGATTTTCTGTTGCTGCTGCTGTGCTTTGTCTTACGTGCTGGATTGCATTATGCCCGCGAAATGGCAGGACATCGCGCTGGCGTCGCCATTCGCCGTACGCTGCGTCAGCAGGTTCTGGATCGCCTCAATGTGCTCGGTCCCGCCTGGATTCAGGGTAAACCCGCAGGCAGCTGGGCTACGCTGCTGCTCGAACAAATCGAAGAGATGCAGGAATACTACGCGCGCTATTTGCCACAAATGTCGCTAGCTGTCTTCATTCCGTTAGCTATTTTGATCGCCATTTTCCCGATTAACTGGGCGGCAGGATTGATTCTGCTGGTGACCGCGCCACTGATTCCTCTGTTTATGGCGATGGTTGGTATGGGCGCGGCGGATGCCAACCGCCGCAACTTTGTTGCTCTCGCAAGGCTGAGCGGTGATTTTTACGATCGTCTGCGTGGACGTGAAACGTTGCGCCTGTTCTATCGCGGCGCGGCAGAGCAAGAGGCAATTGCCGCCAGCACCACCGATTTCCGTCAGCGCACCATGGAAGTGTTGCGCCTGGCATTTCTCTCTTCCGCCGTGCTGGAGTTTTTTGCCTCACTGGCGATTGCTGTCGTCGCGGTCTACTTCGGTTTCTCTTACCTTGGCGAACTGAATTTTGGTCATTACAGCACCGGCGTAACCCTGTTTGCCGGTTTCCTGGCCTTAATTCTGGCGCCTGAATTTTTCCAGCCGTTACGTGACTTAGGCACCTTTTATCACGCCAAAGCGCAAGCGATTGGCGGAGCTGATGCGCTGGACCAGTTTCTCCGTGAAAGTCCCGACCCAACCTTAGAACACGCTTCTCGCGAGCTTTCCCTCACGGCACCGCTACACCTTCATGCGCAGGATCTGGTGGTAATGACCGCCAGCGGTGAAGCGCTGTCTCAATCGCTGAATTTTACTCTCAGCGCCGGTAAACGCGTGGCGTTGGTAGGACAAAGCGGCGCAGGGAAAACCGCGCTAATGAACGTCTTACTGGGTTTCCTGCCTTATCATGGTTCGCTGCAGGTCAATGGACAGGAGCTCCGCGATATTAGCCGTGATAGCTGGCAAAAACATATCGCCTGGGTTGGCCAAAATCCCCATTTACCCGCGCAAACGCTGCGTGAAAATCTGCTGCTCAATAGCCGCATTGATGACGCTACGCTCATGTCGGTTCTACAACGCGCGGGCGTTGATGAGTTTTTAGATCGTCTGCCACAAGGATTAGATACCGTTTTAGGCGATGGTGGCGTGGGCCTTTCCGTTGGGCAGGCGCAGCGTATCGCCGTAGCGCGTGCCTTGCTTAAACCCGCACAACTGCTGCTGCTTGATGAGCCCGGTTCCGGACTGGATAGTCAGAGCGAGCAGCATGTCATCAATGCCTTGCAACAAGCAGCCACTCAGCAAACCACGCTGATGATCACGCACCAACTTAACGAGCTCGCGAGTTGGGATGAAGTGTGGGTGATGCAGGCGGGGCAACTGGTGCAACAAGGTCATTGGCAGGAGCTGATTGAACAACAAGATGGACCACTGCGGGAAATGGCGCAGCATCGTCAAAAGGAGATCGTGTAATGAACAATTTATTGCCTTTCCTGCGTCTTTTTAGCCGTCATCCATGGCGTTTAGGGCTTGGCGTTGTTCTTGCCATCGTAACCTTGCTTGCCAGTATTGGACTGCTGACCTTATCCGGCTGGTTCCTCGCCGCCTCTTCACTGGCGGGCGTAACAGGACTTTACACGTTCAACTACATGCTGCCCGCTGCCGGCGTGCGCGGCACAGCGATAACCCGCACGGCTGCGCGTTATTTTGAGCGTCTGGTGAGCCACGATGCCACCTTCCGTGTGCTGCAACATTTGCGCGTGTTTACCTTTGGCAAACTTATCACCCTCGCGCCAGAACAGCTGGCTCGTTTTCGTCAGGGTGAATTACTCAACCGCTTTGTCAGCGACGTCGATACACTCGATCATCTCTACCTGCGTGTGCTCTCGCCGTTAATTGGCGCAGCCGTAGTGATTGTGGTGGTCACCTGCGGTTTGGCGCTACTGGATGTACCCTTAGCTTTGCTGCTCGGCGGCATTATGCTACTGACGCTGTTGCTCATGCCGCCGCTGTTCTGGCGGCTTGGCACTTCAGCCGGACACCAGATTGCCCAGCATCAGGCCAGCTGGCGCATGCAGTTGACGCACTGGATTACCGGCCTGTCTGAGCTGAAAATTTATGGCGCTGCACATCTGTGGCGAGCCCAGCTTGATAAAGAAGAACTTAACTGGCAACAGGCGCAACGCAGGCAACATCGCCTGCAGGCGCTGGCGCAAAGCCTGCTACTGGTCATCAGCGGCACGACGGTGACGCTGTTGTTATGGATTTCCGCCAATGGCGTGGGGGGAAACAGTACACCAGGCGCATTTATCGCGCTGTTTGTGTTTTGCGGACTGGCGGCATTTGAAGCGCTGACCCCGGTTGCCGGTGCGTTTCTGCCACTGTCGCAGGTGGCCAGCGCCGCTAAGCGGGTACAGGAAATCATTGAACAGCCCGCTGCAATCCGTTTTCCCCACGCTAAAATCAGTAGTGCTTCAGGTATTAACCTGAAAATGGAAAACATCAGTTTCAGCTATCCGCAGCGTCCTGAACCGGTGTTGCAGCATTTCTCTCTATCGCTAAATGCAGGCGAACATCTGGCGCTGCTCGGTCCAACCGGCTGCGGCAAATCCAGCCTGCTGGCGCTGATTACCCGAGGTTGGGAAGCGCAACAAGGTTCGATAAGTCTCAACGACATCGATATCGCTTTATGGGATGAAGCTTCGCTGCGCAGCCGCATTAGCGTGGTAACACAGCGCGTACATCTGTTTAGCCAAACGCTACGCGACAATTTGTTGCTGGCAAAACCTGATGCCAGCGATGAGCAACTGGTTGATGCATTATACAAGGTCGGTCTGGTTCATCTGGCCGAACACAACGGAGGATTGAACGCATGGATGGGCGATGGCGGTCGACCATTATCCGGCGGTGAACTGCGTCGTCTGGCAATAGCGCGCGCCCTGCTGCACGATGGTGATTTGTGGCTACTGGATGAACCCACTGAAGGTCTGGATGCCAGCACCGAGCAGCAGATTCTGACGCTATTGCAGCACGTCACCCGTGGTAAAACGCTGATTATGGTGACGCATCGCTTAAGCGGTTTAGATGCCATGGACCGTATTTGCGTTATGGATCAAGGACAGATTATTGAATCCGGTTCGCACGCCGAATTAATCTCAAAAGCAGGCCGCTACTGGCATTTCCATCAGCGCTTTACGCTATAGTCTTAGCCAACAGCCCTGAGTGTGATTGACGCAATGAGACTGATACAACTTTCACGAGATTCATTAAATTTCCCACCACCGGAAATGGCGCTGCGCGAGCCCAATGGATTATTGGCGATGGGCGGCGATCTCTCCCCTGCTCGCCTGATGAATGCTTATCAGCGTGGCATTTTCCCGTGGTTTTCTCCGGGCGATCCGATTCTTTGGTGGTCGCCGGATCCCCGCGCGGTAATGCTGCCAGAATCTTTCCATCTCAGCCGCAGTATGGCGCGCTTCCATAAGCGCTCACCGTATCGCGTCACCATGAATCATGCGTTTCCGCAGGTGCTGGAAGGCTGTGCCAGTGGTCGACAGGAAGGCACGTGGATTACTTTTGAAGTGAAACGAGCGTGGTTGCGGTTGTACGAACTGGGCCACGCACATTCGATTGAAGTCTGGTGCGAGCAGCAACTGGTCGGCGGGATGTATGGCCTGGCGCTGGGGCAAATTTTTTGCGGTGAATCGATGTTCAGCCGTCAGGAAAATGCCTCGAAAACAGCGCTCTGGGTGTTCGCACAACATTTTCTCGCGCATCAGGGCCGGCTGATTGATTGTCAGGTGCTGAATCCGCATACCGCGTCCCTCGGTGCGGTGGAAATTCCTCGCGTTGATTATCTGCAGTACGTGCAAACGCTGGCGTGGCAAACGGTTTCCGAGAGTTGCTGGCACACACAAACCCTTTTTTGACATCGGTCACCGATGTTTTGCACACAATTCCCGACAAAAGTGATACAATAAGCGAGTTTAGTATGTCGTCCGCGCTTCGCTGTGGCGAGCCGGAATTGCCAGGTTGGGAATCTCACACATTTCCCGAAGCTGTTTTGATTGTGCAACTGATGCCGATTGCTACAGATTCTTAGCCCGCTAATCCCCCGCAGACGTCAAAAAACACCCTAATTTATCCGTACTGCACGCGCAACGGCGCGACGCACGGCGAAGCGTTGGCAAAATCATCAACGGTTCTTTACATAAATCATGGAATTCGGCATTATCTTGCCGGTTCAACAGTTTGGTAGTACACCCAGAGGATTCGATGGCCAAAGAAGACAATATTGAAATGCAAGGTACCGTACTGGATACGTTACCGAACACCATGTTCCGCGTAGAGCTTGAAAACGGGCACGTGGTTACCGCTCATATCTCCGGTAAAATGCGCAAAAACTACATCCGCATCCTGACGGGCGACAAAGTGACTGTCGAGTTGACCCCGTACGACCTGAGCAAAGGCCGCATTGTCTTCCGTAGTCGCTAAGTAAATATTTACCTCTCGCGATGGTTATATTTACATAGCGCGAAAAAAAGGCCGGATTCGCATCCGGCCTTTTTCATATCTGCATTTCGCTTAGTGCACAGTACCTTCGGTTTTACGTTTCTCCGCACTCAGGAAGTGGTAAGTAAGCTGGTTTTTATCTTTATCCAGCGCTACTGATACCGATCCACCATCAACCAGTGAACCAAACAGCAGTTCATTCGCCAACGGTTTCTTCAGATTTTCCTGTACTGCACGTGCCATCGGACGCGCACCCATCGCTTTGTCGTAACCTTTATCAGCCAGCCAATCGCGCGCATCATCGCTAACTTCCAGCGATACGCCCTTCGCATCCAGTTGAGCCTGCAACTCGACGATAAACTTATCCACGACCTGATGAATCACTTCCTGAGACAGGTGACGGAACCAGATAATGTTGTCGAGGCGGTTACGGAACTCTGGCGTGAAGATCTTTTTGATCTCTTCCATCGCGTCGGTACTGTTGTCCTGATGAATCAGGCCAATCGACTTACGTTCAGTCTCACGCACACCGGCGTTGGTGGTCATCACCAGCACCACGTTACGGAAGTCTGCTTTGCGGCCGTTGTTATCGGTCAACATACCGTTGTCCATCACCTGCAGCAGCAGGTTGAAGACATCCGGGTGCGCTTTCTCGATTTCATCCAACAGCACCACAGCGTGCGGATGTTTGATTACCGCATCGGTCAGCAAACCGCCCTGATCAAAACCAACGTAACCCGGAGGCGCACCAATCAAACGGCTGACGGTGTGACGTTCCATATACTCAGACATATCGAAACGCAGCAGCTCGATACCCAGCGCTTTCGCTAACTGGACAGTAACTTCTGTTTTACCAACACCGGTTGGGCCCGCAAACAGGAAGGAACCAACCGGTTTACGATCCTGACCCAAACCTGCACGACTCATCTTGATCGCTTCAGTCAGTGCTTCAATCGCATTATCCTGACCAAACACCAGCATCTTCAGACGATCGCCGAGATTTTTCAGCGTATCGCGATCGGTTGCTGACACGCTCTGCTCAGGAATACGCGCAATGCGCGCCACCACCGTTTCGATATCCGAAACGTTGACGGTTTTCTTACGCTTACTGACCGGCACCAGACGCGCACGCGCACCGGCTTCGTCGATCACGTCAATGGCCTTATCCGGCAGATGACGATCGTTGATATATTTCACCGCCAGCTCCACCGCCGCACGCACCGCTTTCGCGGTATAACGCACATCATGGTGCGCTTCGTACTTCGGCTTCAGCCCGTTAAGAATCTGCACGGTCTCTTCCACAGAAGGCTCGGTAATATCGATCTTCTGGAAACGACGCGCCAGCGCACGATCCTTCTCAAAGATATTGCTGAACTCCTGATACGTGGTTGAACCCATCACGCGGATTTTACCGCTGGAGAGCAACGGTTTGATCAAGTTTGCCGCATCGACCTGGCCACCCGATGCCGCACCGGCACCGATAATGGTATGAATTTCATCAATAAACAGGATGCTGTTACTGTCCTGTTCCAGCTGTTTTAGCAGCGCTTTGAAACGTTTTTCAAAATCACCACGGTATTTGGTACCCGCCAGCAGCGAACCGATGTCGAGTGAATAGATGGTGCACTCTTTCATCACTTCCGGTACGTCGCCCTGCACAATGCGCCAGGCAAGTCCTTCAGCAATCGCGGTTTTACCCACGCCCGATTCGCCTACCAGCAGCGGGTTGTTCTTACGACGACGGCATAATACCTGAACAGTACGTTCCAGCTCTTTATCGCGGCCGATCAGCGGATCGATTCCGCCGACACGAGCAAGCTGATTAAGATTGGTGGTGAAGTTTTCCATACGATCCTCCCCGCCTGCTTGCTCTTCGTTAACCGGATTCTCCGCATTGTTCTGCGGCTGGCCGGGTTCGTCTTTACGCGTTCCATGGGAGATGAAGTTCACCACATCGAGGCGGCTCACTTCGTGTTTGCGCAGCAGATAAGCCGCTTGCGACTCCTGCTCGCTGAAAATCGCAACCAGTACGTTCGCACCTGCGACTTCGCTGCGACCGGAAGACTGGACATGGAATACCGCGCGCTGCAACACGCGCTGGAAGCTGAGCGTAGGTTGGGTATCGCGCTCCTCTTCACTGGCAGGCAGCACCGGCGTGGTTTGTTCGATGAAGGCTTCGAGTTCCTGACGCAGAGCCACGATATCCACCGAGCAGGCTTCCAGTGCCTCTCTGGCCGACGGGTTACTGAGCAATGCCAGCAACAGATGCTCGACGGTCATAAACTCATGACGGTGCTCGCGCGCTCTGGCGAAAGCCATATTTAAACTGAGTTCCAGTTCTTGATTGAGCATTTGGCACCTCCCCCAATTATCGCTCTGACAACCTATCTCCTATATGGAGATGGCTTCAGGCTTTTTCTAGCGTACACAGCAACGGATGTTCATTATCTCGTGCGTAATTGTTCACCTGGGCTACTTTGGTCTCCGCCACTTCTGCAGTGAATACACCACAGATTGCTTTTCCATGGTAGTGAACTTTCAACATCAGCTGCGTTGCACGTTCAATATCATAAGAAAAGAACTTTTGCAGAACGTCAATAACAAATTCCATAGGTGTATAATCGTCATTGTTCAGAATGACTTTATACATTGAAGGCGGCTTTAACCCTTCGCGTACTTTATCTTCGGCTAGATGTTCAAAATTAAGCCAGTCGTTTGTGTTTGCCATAATGTTCCGTCGAAATTCTGCGTTACGGTTGTGCACATCTCTGCGCCCAATCCTAGAGTTTAACATGCCTGTCAAGCAGGTTTTCAGTTGATAAAAACTGGCCCTAAAAGCACATGCGCGACCTGTATCACAAAATTTGCAATAGCGTTAACTGCCTCAAATTTTGATGAATTTATCCGCGTCCGCCAGGGCCGTTTGCTTGACGATAAGGTCCGTTTCTCTACATTCTACTAACACAAGCTGATTGAGTTTTAAACAAACTCGACTCACAGCTTCAATGACCTCACCTACTTATCAAAATGTCTTGCGAGGGAAGTAAAAGCATGGAGACGGGTACAGTAAAATGGTTCAACAACGCCAAAGGCTTCGGGTTTATCTGTCCGATTAGCGGCGGCGACGATATCTTCGCACACTACTCCACGATTCAGATGGAGGGATACAGAACGCTGAAAGCTGGCCAGCAGGTTCAGTTTGATGTCCATGAAGGACCAAAAGGCAATCATGCCAGCCTGATCGTGCCCTGTGAAGCCACGCAAGCCGCGGTCGCTTAACGCGCATGCTGTTTCACATATTCTGACCACTCCCGAAAAAAAATGCCAGCCGCAGACGCTGGCATTTTTATTTGGCGCATCTCACCCTTTCCTCAATCCGCCCGACCGCGCGCCAACCACATCACGTGCGCAAACAGCTGATCCAGCAACGGCGGAATCGCCTGTGGCCCGCGTTCAGCCGCAGCCATCGCGACGGCAATCGCCAGCTCAGGTTTCGAGCTGTGCTGAATGGCTTTACTAATAATACGCCGCGTATTCATCGGCGCGTTTAACGGCAGGTGCGCCGTCTGGTGATAAACATCGCTGAAACCCTGCTTGTAGAGAAAATGTTCGATATCCGGTGCCGGAAATTGCGTGAGATGATCGCTTTCCCGCGCCGCTGATGGCAGCTGACTGCGGGCGGTAGCCGCATATTTGCTGCCCGCCTGGTCGCCATCGGTCAGCACATGCCAGGCGATGCCCATGCGTTGGGCAAACTTCAGCAGCGGTTTCAAACCCGATTGCGCAAACTCAATCACTTTCACCCCTTCTGCGGCGAAGTGATAGCCACGCTGCCGCGCCAGCTCATTGATAATCCACACTTCGGTTTCGCCTTCCACCAGCAGCCAGCAGCGGGCAAACAGTGCTGAAGGACGATTCACCCGGATGTGGAAACCGATACGGCGGCTCTCTTCAGCACTTAAACCTTCGGGCCCAATACGCCATGCCGCCACGCGCGCAGGTTCGCGCACCAGCCGACAGATATTCTCCAGCGGCACCTGCGATAACAGTTCGCCCGAGTTGGTGGTGGCGATTTTTTGCAGCGGCATCAGCTCCAGTAAATTCCACGCCACCGACAGCATGATGGGATGCAGCCGCGTTTCTGGATCCTCCACCAACAGCAGCGGATGCGCGCCCGCCGGCAGCGGTTCGTTGCCGTGCGCCTGAATCAACAGCGAGAACATACGCAGCAAAATCACCTGACGACTGCGCGATTCCGTACCGGCAATCAGGTGGTTTAGTTTATCCAGCGATCGCCAACCTTCGCTGCCATCACGAACTTCCGGTGCCACGCGCGGCGCGCTACTGCCTGACTTCTGCACCAGAAAATAGTGTTCCAGCAGCTGCTGCATGGTGTGCAACCCCTGACGCAACAGATCGTCGCTTAGCATTTGTGGCCGCACCACCAAATCACGCGTCAGATTTTCCACTTCCTGTGCCAGTGCCGTCAGCGTCGTCGCGCGGCGTTCCACATCGCTGTCAGCATGGCGGTTACGACGGCCAAAACGCGCATCGCGTAAACGCAATACCGGATAAAAAGCGCGCAGATGTGCCAGCGCCGCGTCGGTGCCCGCCAGCGGCAACACATCGTTATGTTGATCGATGAAACGCCAGGTGGTTTTTACACCCTGATCCTGACGCTTAGCGCGAGTGCTAAAGCGAATATAGCGGCCGTGCTCATCGTGCAGCCAGAAGGGCTGAAACAACGCGCTTTCATCATCGCTCTGAGCGCGAAAACGAAATACCAGCTGCAACTGACGCATGCGGGCATCAATATCGCCGGGAGGAAAGTGGAAGTCGTGTTCAGTAAATTGATAGGGCTCGGCGGCGGGCGCCAGCAACAGCGTTAAGGCATCGAGCAGGCTCGATTTACCCCAGGCATTTTCGCCAATCAGCAAATTGGTGTTGGTCAACGGCAATGACAGCCGATTAATGCCGCGAAAACCGTGAATATCGATATGCTCCAGAATCATCATACATTCCATCCGATGCTTTGCCTGAGCATGGTCCGCCACGCTGCGTTGGTCAAGTCAGCGCCGGGGGAAAAGGTTTACACTTCAACCGTTTTTCGCTAGCGTGGCAGCCCGCCAATCATGGATAGAAACCTCATATGTACGGATTGATTATCATCCTTTTGCCGCTGATTTTCGGCTATCTGCTGCCGCTGCGGCACACCACACTTTTACACGCGGTTGGCCGCACGTTGAGCGCGCTGGTCTACATCATTCTGTTCTTTATGGGCACCAGCCTGGCGTTTCTCGATAACCTGAGCAGCAATCTGCTGGCCATTTTCCACATCGCGCTGGTAAGTATGCTGAGTATTCTTGCCTGCTCGCTGCTGGCGCTGTGGCTGCTGGAGCGGCGCTGGCCGTGGCGTCATCAGCACAAACCTCAAGCGCTGCCGTCAAGGCTGCATATGGCGCTGGAATCGCTTAAGCTGTGCGGTTCGGTGCTGGCGGGCTTTCTGCTTGGTTTGAGTCAGTGGGCGCCGCTGCGTCACGCCTCGACCATCAGTGAATACGCGTTGATGCTGATGCTATTGCTGGTCGGTATTCAGCTGCGCAGCAGCGGCATGACGCTGCGTCAAATCACCATCAATCGGCGCGGCATGCTGGTGGCGCTGGTATCACTGTGCAGTGCGCTGGTGGGCGGCGTGATTGCCGCACTGCTATTAGATCTGCCGATTAAAACCGGCCTGGCGTTAGCCAGCGGTTTCGGCTGGTATTCGCTCTCCGGCATTCTGATGAGCGAATCGTTTGGCCCGGTGATAGGCAGCGCCGCCTTCTTCAACGACCTGCTGCGTGAGCTGATCACCATTATGCTGATCCCGCTGCTGATCACCCGTCAACGCAGCATGACGCTGGGCTTGAGCGGCGCAACCTCAATGGATTTCACGCTGCCAATCCTGCAACGCACCGGCGGCATGGAGATCGTGCCCGCTGCGATTGTGCACGGTTTTATTATGAGTTTGCTGGCGCCAATCCTTATCGCCCTGTTCTCGGCATAACGCATTTTTTCACGCCTGCACGCCAGCTTCATCGTCTACGCTTTCTGACTGACACGTTTTCGCCATCGGCATGGATGGCTCAACACCAGAAAGGAGCATAACGATGAAGCAAACTGTGGCAGCAATGCTGGCAAAAACCCTGGAAAACGCCGGTGTGAAACGCATTTGGGGCGTCACCGGTGACTCACTTAACGGGCTGAGCGACAGCCTGAATCGCATGGGCACCATCGAATGGATGCCGACACGCCATGAAGAAGTCGCGGCCTTCGCCGCTGGCGCTGAAGCACAAATCAGCGGCGAGCTGGCGGTATGTGCCGGTTCCTGTGGACCGGGCAACCTGCATCTCATCAACGGCTTGTTTGATTGCCACCGCAACCACGTTCCGGTATTGGCGATCGCCGCCCACATCCCTTCCAGCGAAATCGGCAGCGGCTACTTCCAGGAAACTCATCCGCAAGAATTGTTCCGTGAATGCAGCCACTATTGCGAGCTGGTGTCCAATCCGGAGCAGCTGCCGCAGGTGCTGGGCATTGCGATGCGTAAAGCGATTCTCAATCGTGGCGTGTCGGTGATTGTGATCCCCGGCGACGTAGCGTTGCAGCCGGCGCCGGAAAGCGCACGTAGCGAATGGTATCCGCCGCAGCTGCCACATGTGGTGCCTAACGCCCGCGAAGTGTCTGCCTTAGCCGAAACGCTGAACGCAGCGGAAAATATCACTCTGCTGTGCGGCAGCGGTTGCGCTGGCGCGCACGCCGAAGTGGTGAAGCTGGCAGAAACGCTGAAAGCGCCGATCGTGCATGCGATGCGCGGTAAAGAGCACATCGAATACGACAACCCTTACGATGTCGGCATGACCGGATTGATTGGCTTTTCCTCTGGTTTCCACGCCATGATGAACGCCGATACCTTAGTGCTGCTGGGGACGCAGTTCCCCTATCGCGCCTTCTATCCGGCCGATGCCAAAATCATTCAGATCGACATCAATCCCGGCAGCCTCGGATCGCACAGCCATGTCGATATGGCGCTGGTCGGTGACATTAAAACCACCTTGCATGCGCTGCAGCCGCAGCTCAGCAGTAAAACCGATCGCCAGCATCTGGACAAAGCGCTGGCACATTATGTCGATGCACGTAAAGGGCTGGACGAATTGGCCACCGCCAATGACAAGCTGGCGATTCATCCGCAATATCTGGCCCAGCAAATCAGTGAATATGCCGATGACGATGCGATCTTTACCTGCGACGTCGGCACGCCAACCGTGTGGGCGGCGCGCTATCTGAAGATGAACGGCAAACGTCGTTTAATCGGCTCGTTCAATCACGGGTCGATGGCCAACGCCATGCCGCAGGCGTTGGGCGCACAGTCGCTGGACAAGCAGCGTCAGGTGGTGGCGCTGTGTGGCGACGGTGGTTTTAGCATGTTGATGGGCGATTTCATTTCGGTGGCGCAACTGAAGCTGCCGGTGAAACTGGTGATCTTCAATAACAGCGTGCTGGGCTTTGTGGCGATGGAGATGAAAGCTGGCGGCTATCTAACCGATGGCACCGATCTCGAAAACCCTGATTTCGCCGCCATCGCCGCCGCCTGCGGTATCAAAGGCATTCGCGTCAAGAAAGCCTCCGATCTTAACGGCGCGCTGCAGGAAGCCTTTGCGCATGACGGTCCAGTGCTGCTTGACGTGATTACCGCCAAGGAAGAGTTGTCGATGCCGCCGCAGATCAAAGCCGAGCAGGCCAAAGGTTTTAGCCTCTATATGATGCGCGCCATTCTGAATGGACGTGGTGATGAGATAGTGGAGCTGGCGAAAACCAACTGGCTGAGGTAAAACAATTCAGGCCAAACATGATGATAACGCGGGCGCTCTGCCCGCTTTTTTATTTCAGGAGAGCGACGTGATCGATTTACGCAGTGATACCGTAACCCGCCCGAGTGCTGCCATGCTCGATGCCATGATGGCAGCCGAAACCGGCGATGATGTCTACCGCGATGACCCCACCGTATACGCACTGGAAGTCGAAGCCGCACGCTTGAGCGGCAAAGCCGCCGCCCTGTTCTTCCCCACCGGCACGCAAGCTAATCTGGTAGCGCTGCTGTGTCACTGCCAGCGCGGTGATGAATATATCGTGGGTCAGCAGGCGCACAATTACAAATATGAAGCCGGTGGTGCGGCAGTGCTCGGCAGCATTCAGCCGCAGCCGATTCTGCATGCCGCAGATGGCTCTCTGCCGCTGGCGGATGTCGCCGCCGCCATCAAACCCGACGATTTCCACTTCGCCCGCACGCGTCTCTTGAGCCTGGAAAACACCCATCACGGCAAAGTGCTGCCGCTGAGCTATCTGGAGCAAGCGTGGACATTCACCCGCGAGCGGAAGCTGGCGCTGCACATTGATGGCGCGCGTATTTTTAACGCCGTGGTGGAACAGAATGTTGAGTTGGAAGCGATTGCGCGATACTGCGACACCTTAACCATCTGCCTGTCAAAAGGACTCGGCACGCCGATTGGTTCGCTGCTGTGTGGCGATGAAGCGTACATTGAGCAAGCGCGGCGTTGGCGCAAAATGACCGGCGGCGGAATGCGTCAGTCGGGCATTCTGGCCGCTGCGGGCCTGTATGCATTAAAGCACAATGTCGCGCGTCTCAAAGACGATCATGACAACGCGGCGTGGTTAGGCGAGCAGCTCAGTGCCATCGGCGTTGAGGTGATCAATCAGCACACCAACATGCTGTTTGTGAAAGTGCCAACGGAGAAAGTTGAAGCGCTGAAAAGCTGGATGCAGTCGGGCGATGTGTTAATCAGCGTCGGGCCCGTGACGCGTATTGTCACGCATCTGGATGTCAGCCGTCAGGATCTGCAACGGCTGGTGGCGCACTGGCAGGCGTTCCTGCAGCAGTAAATCCTGGTGCGCATTCATACTTTGTAGGGTCGCCATTTATGGCGACCACTGCTAGTCCGTCAAGCCAACGATGAGTGCGCTGGCCGACGTCACTTTTGGTCCGGCAGTCCTCGCGCCGCTTGTGCGGTACCTTCACTACGCTCGTCTGCCTGACGGACCGGCGAAGACGGGACTTCCATGTCCCGGCTTCGCCTTTCGCCCGCGTCCTGCGGGCTCTCCTGGCTTCCTCGCTTCGTTCAGCGCT
>NZ_DALYOQ010000050.1:0-33326 GCF_031974595.1 Pantoea sp. CTOTU46764
TTTTGCTGCGCAGCGTCAGCCGGTTATTCTGCAGCCCTGCTTGATTTCCCGACACCAGCATCAACCCGCCTGACGAATCCGCGCAATCAGCGCATCCACATCGGCAATATGATCGGCAGCCAGAATCAGCGTGCGTCCTAGCGTGATACAGCTGCGAATACACTCGGTGCGCATGGTTTGATCTTCGATCTGTTTGAAGTCCGCAACGTGAGACATCCCCACCGTGCGGCGAATCAACTCAGTACCGCAATAACCCAAGGTATCGCGCCACACTCTGCGCAGGAAGGATTCGGCATAACCGGGATAAGCCAGCGCCACATCGCGGGTTTTCTCTTTCGCCAATTCCAGGAAGCGGCTGGCAAACTGATTGCACACTTCCTGTACATCGCTCAGACGACGTTCACGCCCTTCTGCTGCCTCACGCGGTGCCAGCAGGCCCGGCAGGCAGCAGTAATTAATCAGCAAATTGCCAATCGCGCTGCCAACGTCAAAACCAATCGGCCCAAAGTAACCGAACTCCGCATCAATCACTTTCAGGCTGCCATCGGCGACAAAGATCGAACCGCTGTGCACATCGCCATGCAGCAAGGCTTCCGCATCGGCGAAGAAGCGATGCTTGAGGCCGGCCACGGCGATTTTTAGCGCATCGTCGCAACGCAGGCTGACCACCAGCGATTCCAGCGCCGCAGGATATTTGTTGCGCTCATGATCGATAAACGGATCGTTGAAAAATAAATCTTCGGTGATTTCGCACATTTCCGGATTAATGAAACGCGCCACTTCGGCTTTTTTCTTATGCGGATGCAGGAAGAAATCGGAGGTATGGAACAGCGTCTGCGCCAGATACTCGCCGAGTTGGCGACCGGCCTGCGGGTAATAAGCGCCCTTCACCAGTTCGCTACGCCAGATACGATGGCTGGAGAGATCTTCCATCACCATCACCGCCAGTTCGGCATCGTAATGGGTGACATTGACGGTGTGCTGCGGACAGTGTTTGTAGTGCTCAATCAGCGTCTGCGCTTCAAGACGCGCGCGATCCAGCGTCAACGGCCAGGATTCGCCGACGCAGCGCACATACGGCAATGCCTGCTTCACCACCACACGGCTGCGGCCTTGATTATCGAAAATCTTAAACACCAGGTTAAGGTTGCCATCACCGATCTCTTCGGCGCGCACCAGCGCAGACGGATCGTCCACGCCGCCAAATTGTTTCGCATATTCCACAGCATCGGCAGCATTGAACGTACGGTATTGCGACATTGCCTGTTCCTCGATTATCAATAGTAATAAGCCGTTCAGACGTCTATACATCCGTTACGCATGTTGGCACAATAGCCAGCATTAACGCAACAGGGATTTCACACCATGCAAACACTTCGTACCACCAGCCTTGAGGTCCGCGATAATCAACTGTGGATCCTTGACCAGCAAGCGCTGCCACAGCAACAAAACTGGCTGCCTGCGCACAGTGTCGCGCAGTTGGTTGAACATATTCACGCCTTGCGCGTGCGCGGTGCGCCGCTGATTGGTCTATCAGCCAGTTTGCTGCTGGCGCTGCTGGGCGAGCAAGGCGCAACGCGCACGGAATTAGCGGCAGCGCTTGAGGTGCTGCGCGCGGCGCGCCCAACGGCAGTGAACCTGATGAATAATCTGGATCGCATGAAAGTGGCGTTGGCCGAAAGTGATTTCGTTGCAGCGCTGAGCAGCGAAGCGCTGCGTCTGGTGGCCGAAGATAAGCAACTGTGTGACAACATCGCGCGCGCGGGCAGCACGCTGGTGAAACCGGGCAGCCAATTGCTGACGCACTGCAATACAGGCGGGCTGGCGACTGCGGGCGTCGGCACGGCGCTCGGCGTCATCTCTTACGCTCATCAACAAGGCCTGGTGAAAAATGTCTGGGTGGATGAGACACGACCGCTGCTGCAAGGTGGTCGCTTAACCGCATGGGAGCTGGGTGAGCTAAACATTCCTTATCAGCTGATTACCGATTCGATGGCCGCCAGTTTAATGGCGCGCGGCGTGGTCGATGCTATTTGGGTTGGTGCGGATCGTATCGCGGCGAACGGTGATGTCGCCAACAAGATTGGCACTTATAGCCTGGCCGTGCTGGCGCACTATCACCGCATTCCGTTCTACGTCGCCGCACCGCACACCACACTGGATCGTCAATGCCCGAACGGCGATGCCATCCCTATTGAGCAGCGCGCCGCCAGCGAAGTGACCGGCGTATCAGGCAGCTTTGGTAGCGTGCAGTGGGCACCGCAGAATGCGGCGGTTTATAACCCGGCCTTTGATGTGACGCCAGCGGCGTTGATTAGCGGTTGGGTGCTGGATACTGGCGTGGTGACGCCTGAGCAGGTTCATGAGGGGATTTTTCAGCCGTAGGGTTGGGTGCGGGTTTTCCCTCACCCTAACCCTCTCCCACAACTGGGAGAGGGAACCGATCGAGCAAATCTGCACGTTTGGTTTTCTCCCTCGCCCGCTTGCGGGAGAGGGCCGGGGTGAGGGAAAAAATCACGCTAAGCGCGGATACGCATCGGCAATCTTGTCGCCGGTGAAATTCGCCACCCAGCCTTCCTGATTATCGAAAATACGGATCGCGGTAAAGTGCGGCTCAGAACCCATATCAAACCAGTGCGCTGTGCCAGCCGGCACCGAGATCAGATCATTCTTCTCACACAAAATCTGATACACCTCTCCATCCAGATGCAGGCAGAACAGCCCTGAACCTTCAACGAAGAAACGCACTTCATCTTCGCTGTGCGTGTGTTCATTGAGGAACCTGGTGCGCAGCACCTCTTTCTGTGGATTATCCGCTCGCATGCTCAGCACATCCCAGCTCTGATAACCCTTCTCGGCGACCAGACGATCAATCGCATGTTGATAGGCTTTGATCACCGTCTCTGCATCGGGATTCGCACCCAGATCGCGATCGGCTTCCCAGCGTTCAAAGCGCACGTTTTTCGCGTTGAGACGATCGCGAATCGCTTCGGCATCGGTGCTGTGCCACACCGGTTGATGGGCTTCGGTATCGGTAAAAATGGTCAATGCACTCATGTTAAATCGACTCCGGTTTAATCTGGGAAAAATCGGTGACCTGGTGATGACGACTGGCGTTATCCGCCTCGCCACGAATTAACTGCACGGTATGCCAGCCCGCATCCGCTGCTGCATCCAGCTCCTGATGAATATCCGACAGGAACAGCAATGACGCAGGCGCAAGGCCGATTTTTTCTGCGATATTGCGATACGATTGCGCTTCACGTTTCGCGCCGACGCCGGTATCAAAATAGCCGCTAAACAGCGAGGTTAAATCACCTTCATCGCTGTAGCCAAATAACAGTTTTTGCGCGGCGACCGATCCCGAGGAATAAACATACAGGCCAATCCCCTGCTGCTGCCAGCGCTCAAAAGCCGGCAGCACATCGGGGTAAAGGTGACCGGTGAACTGGCCTTCCACGTAGCCGGCGCGCCAAATCATGCCCTGCAAGGCTTTGAGGCCCGGCGATTTGCGATCCTCATCGATATAATTCGTGAGCGTGGTAATCAGCTCCTCCAGCGAGGCCTGAGGCGCACCAGACTCTTCACGCACGGCGTTGAGTGCAGCAGCGACGTTTTCATCCGCGTGATTTTCCCGCACATACGCTGCTAAATGCTGGCGCGCATAAGGGAATAACACCTGATGTACAAACTGGATATCGCTAGTGGTGCCTTCAATATCAGTAACAATGGCGCGAATCATTTGGCCTCCAGCAGGCGACGTTGCAGTTCACATTCAAACAGGAATTCCAAACCTTCCAGATGGCGACGCGCTTCGTTCACGTCCTTGCCCCAGCAGGTCAAACCGTGGCCGCGCAGCAGAAAACCATATTGCAGCGGCGTATCGGCGGCAAAAGCTTCGATGCGCTGCGCCAGTGCCGTAATGTCCTGATCGTTATCGAACAAGGGGATGGCAACGGTATTTAGATGCGTCTGCTGCCCAGCCAGGGTTTTCTGCATCTCATAGCCGCTGAGCAGCAATGCATCGCCCTTCTCCACCCGCGACAGCACCGTCGAGTTGACCGTATGCGTATGCAGCACCGCGCCCGCCTGCGGAAAAAGACGATAAATCAAAGTATGCAGGCCGGTTTCCGCCGATGGCGTGCGGCCCGATGGCACCGCGTTGGTGGCGATCTCAACCTGGATAAAATCATCACGTGTCAGGCTGCCTTTATCTTTGCCGGACGCACTCAGCAGACAATACTCCGCATCCTGCCGCACCGACATATTACCGCCGGTTGCGGGTGCCCAGCCTTTGACACCAATCCAGTGGCAGGCGGCCACTAAATGTTCCAGTGGAAGAAAATCCGTCATAGCGATATACAGGCTCCGCAGGTTAGTTTAGACGTCTAAGCGTCTCGATTGCCAAATGTTAACATCCTGTTTATAGTGGCAGCAACACAGGGTTTCTCCGCAACGACATTCGCGCTTAAGGCCACAAAACAATGACGCAGCACAACCTGATCCCCGAGAGCAAATTACCGGCGCTCGGCACCACCATCTTTACGCAAATGAGCGCGTTAGCGCAGCAGCACAACGCCATCAACCTTTCGCAAGGCTTCCCCGATTTTGACGGTCCGCGCTATTTGCAGCAGCGCCTGGCGCATCACGTCAGCGAGGGCGCCAACCAATATGCACCGATGATCGGCGTACTGCCACTGCGTGAAGCGATTGTTGAGAAAACCGCTGCGCTTTACGGCCACACGCCTGACGTCAACAGCGACATCACCATCACCGCAGGCGCGACCGAAGCGCTCTACGCCGCAATTACCGCATTGGTGAGTGCCGGTGACGAAGTGATCTGCTTCGACCCAAGCTACGACAGCTACGCGCCAGCCGTGCAACTGGCTGGCGGCGTGTTGAAACGCATCGCCCTGCAGCCACCGGGTTTCCGCGTTGACTGGCGCGAATTCCGCAGCCTGCTGAGCAGCAAAACCCGCTTAGTGATTCTCAATACGCCGCACAATCCGTCCGCCACCGTGTGGCGCAAAAGCGATTATGCCGAACTGTGGCAGGCGATTGCTGAGCAGGAAATCTACGTGCTGAGCGACGAAGTGTATGAGCACATCTGTTTCGCCGAAGAGGGCCACGCCAGCGTGTTGGCGCATGCTGAACTGCGTCAGCGTTCGATTGCGGTATCGTCATTTGGCAAGACCTTCCACATGACCGGCTGGAAAGTGGGTTACTGCATCGCACCGGCAGCGATCAGCGCTGAGATCCGCAAAGTGCATCAATATCTGACCTTCTCGGTCAATACGCCGGCGCAATTAGCGATTGCCGATATGCTGCGTCAGGAGCCAGAACACTACCGTGAATTACCGGAATTCTACCGGGCGCGCCGCGATCGCTTTATTCAGAAGCTCTCCGCCAGCCGTTTCAAAGTGCTGGCGTGTGAAGGCACTTACTTCCTGCTGGTCGATTACAGCGCGATTTCCGATCTGGATGACGTGAGCTTCTGCCAGCTGCTGACCAAAGAAGTCGGCGTGGCGGCGATTCCGCTGTCGGTGTTCTGCGCCGAACCCTTCCCGCACAAGCTGATTCGCCTGTGCTTTGCCAAACAGGAAGCGACGCTCGACGCCGCTGCGGAGCGCTTATGTCAGCTTTGAAAATTACCGTTCTTCAGGAAACCCTGAGCTGGATGGATGGCGCAGCCAACCTGCGTCATTTCGATGGCGTGCTAAAAGGCATTGAAGGCCGCGACATCATTCTGCTGCCGGAGATGTTCACCACCGGTTTTGCTATGGAAGCCGCCGAAAGTTCGCTGCCGCAGAGTGAAGTCGTGGCGTGGCTGCACGCGCACGCGCAAACCAGCAACGCGCTCGTCGGCGGCAGTGCGGCAATCCAGACGGAAAAAGGCGCGGTGAACCGCTTCTTGCTGGTCGAGCCGAACGGCACCCTGCATCAGTACGACAAGCGTCATTTGTTCCGCATGGCCAATGAGCATCAGCACTATGTGGCGGGCGAAAGGCGTGAAGTGTTTGAGTGGCGCGGCTGGCGTATTCTGCCGCAAATTTGCTACGACCTGCGCTTCCCGGTGTTTTCGCGTAATCACAACGACTACGATCTGGCGCTGTATGTCGCCAACTGGCCGGCTCCGCGTGCGCTGCACTGGCAGTCGCTGCTGTTAGCCCGTGCGATTGAAAATCAGGCTTACGTTGCCGGTTGCAACCGCGTCGGCAGCGATGGCAATCAACATCAATACAGTGGTGACAGTCGAATCATTTCACCGCTGGGTGAGATTCTGGTAAGCGGTGAGCCTTTTGCGCGTGCGCGTCTTGATGCGGAGTTGTCTCTTGAAGAGCTGCAAGCCTACCGTGAACGCTTCCCAGCGTGGCGCGATGCGGATGGTTATACGCTGAAGTAACCTCTTTGCCGCGTGGACGCTGCGCGGCACATTTTCCCCTCTCTTAAAAACCCGCTAAAATTTTGTTTCCTGCTTGGAAACATGGCATTGTTGCGCTACCATGTTTCCAAGCAGGAACATGTCGAGGGAATGATGCACGTTATCTCAAGGAAAGTGTTCACAGAAGCGACACGGAGATTTCCAAATGATGCAGCAGCATTGGATGCCACTTACAGAACCTTAAATGGCAACGATTTTGCCGATCCAGATGCGCTCAGAGCCTATTTTCCAAGTCTTGACCGAATGAAATACCGGGCGAAATGGTGGGTGATTAATGTAGGTGGAAATAATCTCAGAGTGATGTTTTTTGCTGATTTTATAGCCCAACGAATCTTCATTAAACATGTTGTAACGCATGCCGAGTATGACAAATGGGTAAAGCATTATCGGGAGAAAAAAGAATGATCGCCGAAGCCATCAATGCCAGCAACAATTTGATTAAAGTCGTCCCGTTGCTGGGCGGAAGTAACTCGAAAGCTGATTATGAACAGGCGTTAGAACTGGTGGAGTATCTGATTGAACATCAACCTGATCAGCCGCTGATTGAAATGCTCACCGATAAAGTGGCGAAATATGAAGATAGTGCACCGGAGTTTGCTGCGTTCAACGCGCGTATCACCGCATTGCCTGGTGGTGTAGCGTTACTGCGAGTGTTAATGGATCAACACAACCTCAACCAGTCATCCTTTGTGAATGAAATTGGTCAGCGTTCTTATGTGAACCGAATTTTGAAAGGAGAACGTTCGTTGACAGACAAACACAAAGCCGCGCTGGCTAAACGCTTTAACCTGCCCTTCGAAGCATTTCGCGAAGATTAAAAGTTTAAGCCGCAGCAGAGAGTCCGCTGCGGCTTTTTAAGATTACAGCTCGAAGCGATCCAGATTCATCACTTTGGTCCATGCGGCGACGAAGTCGGTGACGAACTTCTGCTTCGCATCGCTGCTGGCGTAAACTTCGGCCAGCGCACGCAGGATAGCGTTCGATCCAAACACTAAGTCGGCACGTGTGGCGCTGAACTTAACTTCGCCATTCAGACGATCGCGACCCACAAACAGCTCTTCGCTCTCGTCAGTGGCTTTCCACGCGGTGCGCATGTCGAGCAGATTGACGAAGAAGTCATTGCTCAGCACGCCAATGCGATCGGTGAACACGCCGTGCTGGCCGCCGTCAAAGTTAGTGCCGAGAACACGCAGACCACCTATCAGCACCGTCAATTCTGGCGCGCTCAGCGTCAGCTGTTGCGCTTTGTCTAACAGCAGCGTTTCGGTTGACGAACCTTTCGGGCTGCGACGATAGTTGCGGAAACCATCGGCCAGCGGTTGCAGGAAGTTGAACGACTCAACGTCGGTCTGATCCTGACGCGCATCCACACGGCCCGGCGTAAACGGCACTTGCGTTGCCACGCCAGCGGCTGAAGCGGCCAGTTCGATACCCACGCTACCCGCCAGCACAATCACATCGGCCAGCGACGCTTTGCCTGATTCCTGCTGAATTTTCTGCAAGGTTGGCAGCACATCGTTGATTACGCTGGCATTCACCGCCCAATCTTTTTGTGGCGCTAACGCCAGACGCGCGCCGTTGGCACCGCCACGTTTGTCGCCGCCACGGAAGGTTGAGGCTGAAGCCCAGGCCACTGAAACCAGCTGGCTGACGCTCAGACCTGAAGCAGCAATGCGTGCTTTGATCTCGCTGATATCAGCCGGCGTTGGCTGATGAATCGCCTGCGGTAACGGATCCTGCCACAGCAGATCTTCCTTCGGCACTTCCGGACCGATGTAACGCGCTTTTGGTCCCATATCGCGGTGCGTCAGTTTGAACCAGGCGCGGGCAAAGGCTTCATTGAACGCCTGCGGATCGTTGAGGAAGCGGCGCGAAATCTTGCCAAACTCTTCGTCAAAACGCAGCGTCAGATCGGTAACCAGCATGGTGGGTTTACGTTTTTTCTCCGGATCAAATGGATCCGGGATAATCGCTTCGGCATCAACCGCTTCGAACTGGATCGCGCCCGCCGGGCTGTGCGTCTGTACCCACTCGTATTTGAACAGGTTCTCGAAGAAGTAGTTGCTCCACTGCGTTGGGGTTTGCGTCCACACCACTTCCAGACCCGACGTGATGGCATCTTTACCCACGCCGCTGCCGTAGCTGCTGGTCCAGCCAAGGCCCTGCGCTTCAATCGGTGACTCTTCCGGATCCACGCCGACATGGCTGGCTTCTGCCGCGCCGTGGGTTTTACCCAAGGTATGGCCGCCAGCAATCAGCGCCACGATCTCTTCATCGTTCATGCCCATGTTGCCGAAGGTGGCACGAATCGCTGGCGCCGCTGATTTCGGATCGCCGCTGGCTTCCGGACCTTCCGGGTTGACGTAAATCAGGCCCATTTCGGTGGCACCCAACGGTGCATTGGCGAGCGCTTCTGGATGGCGATGCGCCAGCCATTCGGTTTCGTGGCCCCAGTCCACATCCATATCCGGTTCCCACACGTCTTCACGACCGGCACCAAAGCCGAAGGTGCGGAAGCCGGCGTTTTCCAGCGAGACGTTACCCGCCAGGATATAGAGATCAGCCCAGGAAATTTTCTGACCGTACTTCTGCTTCACCGGCCACAGCAGGCGACGCGCTTTATCGAGGCTGACATTATCCGGCCATGAGTTCAGCGGCGCAAAACGCTGCTGACCGCGACCTGAACCGCCACGACCATCAATGGTGCGATAAGTACCCGCGCTGTGCCACGCCATGCGAATGAACAGCCCAATATAGCTGCCCCAGTCGGCTGGCCACCAGGATTGCGAATCGGTGAGAAGTGCGCGGATATCGGCTTTTAATGCGGAGTAATCCAGCTTGCTGAATTCGTCGCGGTAGTTGAAGTTGTCACTGAGCGGGTTGGAACGGTTGGAATGTTGGTTTAACAGATCGACGCGTAACATATTGGGCCACCAATCGCGGTTGGATGTCCCGCCACCGGCGCCACGCGCCAGTACACTTTTCTCTTCAGACGCCCCGTGATGAAAGGGGCACTTGCCTGCGGCTGCTGCATTATCGTTATTGTCGTGCGTGCTCATGTTTATCGGCTCCATTGGCTTCATATTGCTTTCTATTATGCGACTAAGATTAGCCGCACTTTCGCCAGGAATATATTTGGATGAACCGAAGGTTTTGATAGTTGCTGGCTTTCAAGCGCAGCGCGTGATGCGCTTCGCAAAAACAGGTCGCCATGAATGGCGACCCTACAATCAGCTGCCGCGATAGGTTGACCATGACCACGGCGAGATGAGAAATGGCAGATGATAATGGCTGCCTGTGGCACCAATCACGAAATCGATTTGCGCGCTCACGTAAAGCGCATCGCGCCCTTCGGCAGCAAAATAGTCGCCGATCTCTGCCGTCAAACGGTAATGCCCCGGCGCCAGCGGTTCGGGCGTCAGATCTTTGATGCGTCCGTCGCTGTCGGTTTTGCCTTCCACCAGCGGCAGCCAGCCTTCTGGGCTGTTTTGCTCGAGCGAAACCGCCACGCCAATCGCCGGTTTGCCCAGCGCGGTATCGAGAATATGCGTCGTAATGGTGCTCATGTGATGCTCTCCTTCAGCCGCAACAGGGTAATTTCTCGCAGCTGCGCCAGCGCTTCACGCTGTTCACTCGCTGCATCGTTGTTAAGCCGACGCTGCAATTCCGCCAGCATCTCTTCGCCGCTGCGCCCTTTGGCGCGAATCAGAAACACCCGGCCAAACCGCTGCTCATAGGTTTGATTACCCGCCAGCATCGCCAATTGCAACGCGCCGTCCGCCTGCTGCATCGCCGACTGCTCACTGCGCGACAGCGTGGCCTCTTTGTCCGCGCCCGCCACTTTGTCGCCAATGCGCGGATGGGCACTCAGCGCCTGCTCAAGCTCAGCGGCTTGCCACCGCTGCGCCAGGCGATCGGCTTCGGCCTGTAACGCCGCAACGTCGGCATAGGGTCGCGCCGCCACCAGCGCCTGTTGCCAGCCAGGAATCGCTACGCAGTGGGCAATCGCCGCCTGCGCGGCTTCGGGTGACAACTGATTAAAACTGACCAAATCCATCTTTATTCCTTAGCGCGTGCAATGTCGCAAACCGCCTGCAGATAGGCCTGGACGCCCAGCGCCACATCATCTGTTTGTACCGATTCCGCCGGATGATGGCTAATGCCGCGATGGTTACGCACAAACAGCATGCCAACCGGCCAGCGCTCGGCGATGGCAATCGCATCGTGTCCCGCGCCGCTTGGCAGCGACAGGCTGCGCCCTTGCACGGTTTCCACCGCGTGGCTCAGCGCCTGCTGCAAGCGCGCATCACAAGCGGTGGCGGCAATCTGGTAATACACGTTGGAACTGAAGGTTAAGCCGCGACGCAGCGCAATCGCCTGCGCCTGCGTCAGCAGCGTGGAGAGCAAACGCTCCAGCGGCTCATCCTGCGGACCGCGCACGTCGAGCGACAGCTGCACTTCGCCAGGGATCACGTTGACCGCGCCCGGCAAGCAGCTCAGCGTGCCGACGGTCGCCACCAGCTGCGGATCGTGCTCCTGCGTGGTGTGTTCAATAAACACCATCCACTCGGCGGCGGCGGCCAGCGCATCTTTGCGATGCGTCATTGGCACGGTGCCCGCATGGCCGGCTTCACCGATAAAACTGCAATTCAGACGACGCGCGCCGTTGATCGCTGTCACCACACCCAACGCCAAATCTTCCTGCTCAAGGCACGGACCTTGCTCGATATGCAGTTCCAGATAGGCGGCGATCTCATTGACATCACGCGCCGCATCGAGGATTTTCGCCGCATCGAAACCGACATCCTGCATCGCTTCCGCCACCGTGATGCCGTTACCATCCGGATGCGTCACCCAGCTTTCCGGCCAGCTGCCGGTCAAGCCACGGCTGCCGAGCAGCGTAATGCCGAAGCGCGTGCCCTCTTCGTCGCCGAAGCCGACAATCTCAATCGCCAGCGGCAAACGCTGCTGCCGATCGTGCAGCCACTGCACGGTTTCGATGGCGCTTAACACGCCGAGCATGCCGTCGTAGCGACCGGCGTTACGCACCGTATCCAGATGCGAACCAAGCAGCAGCGCCTGCGCGCCCGCCTGCGCCGCTTCGTAGCGACCGCAAATGTTGCCCACCGCATCCTGCCAGGTCGTCATGCCCGCGGCCTGCATCCATTCGCCGACGCGCGCGTTAGCACGCAGCTGTTCCGGCGACAGATAAACACGCGTCAGGCCATCTTCGCTTTCGCTGATCTCAGCCAGCGCATCACAGCGCGCCATGACGCGAGCGGCGGCGATCTGCGCCTCGCTGGCGGTCATCAGGCTTTTATTCATGCGCGGCTCCCGTAAAGATCCCACGCCGCCTGCATCGCTGCGCCTTGCGTGGTGCGGAAACCAACATGATTCAGCACCGCTTCAAGCGCGCTTAACGTCATCATCACGCAATCTTTACGCGCGTTATAACCCATGGTGCCAATGCGCCACACTTTGCCGTGCAACGGACCAAACGAAGTACCGATCTCGATACCGAAATCTTCCAGCACCAGTTTGCGCACCTGATCGCCATTCACGCCCTGCGGGATCACCACGCCGAGCACGTTATTCATTTTGTGTTGCAGATCGCCGAAGGTTTCGAGGCCCATGCCCTGAATGCCTTTCAGCAGTGCATCGCCGTGCAGCTTGTGGCGCGCAATACCGTTATCTAATCCTTCCTGCATCATCAGACGCGCACATTCACGCGCGCCAAACAGCGCGGTGGTGGCTTCGGTGTGGTGATTGAGGCGCTCCGGGCCCCAGTAATCCATGATCATGCCGAGATCGAAATAGTTGGAGTAGATCATCTCGTCATCGCCATCCTGATGATCGGCGGTGCGGATGCCCTCTTCCACGCATTTACGTTTGCGGATTACCGCTTCCATCTGCGGGCTCAGCGTGATTGGCGAGGTGCCGGACGGCCCGCCGAGGCACTTCTGCATGCCAGCCGATACCGCATCCAGGCCCCATGCATCGGTTTCCAGCGCATTACCGCCGAGTGATGCGGTGGCATCGGTGTAAAACAGCACGCCATATTTCTGGCAGATCGCGCCCAGCTCTTCCAGCGGCTGCAGCATAGTGGTCGAGGTATCGCCCTGCACCGTCAGCAGCAGACGCGGCTGTACTTTTTTGATCGCATCTTCGATTTGATCCGGCGTAAACACTTCGCCCCACGGCACTTCGATGGTGTGCACTTCCGCGCGGCAGCGGCGGGCGATTTCACACAGCAAATGACCGAAACGGCCAAACACTGGCACCAGCACTTTGTCGCCCGGACGGATCGCCGACAGCAGGATCGCTTCGATACCGGCGCGTGAAGTGCCGTCGATCAGCATGGTCCAGCGGTTTTCAGTGCGGAATACGCCACGGTACAGCGCCATCACTTCGTTCATGTAGTGTGTCATCGCCGGATCGTACTGGCCAATCAGCTGGCTCGACATGGCGCGCAGCACGCGCGGATCGGCGTTGATTGGGCCCGGTCCCATCAGCAGACGCTGTGGCGGATTGATTTGCGAAAATTGGCTGATATCCATGTTGTATTCCTTAAAGAAAACTTAGAGGCGGACCGTGGAGATAAATTGCTTCAGCTCCGCGGTTTGCGGATTGGCGAACAGCGTTTTGCTGTCGCCCTGCTCCCAGACGCGCCCCTGATGCATAAAGACCACGCGATCGCCCACGTCGCGGGCGAAGTTCATTTCATGGGTGACGAGAATCAGCGTCATGCCTTCGGCGGCCAGCTGCTCCAGCACTTTCAGCACTTCGCCGACCAGCTCGGGATCGAGCGCGGAGGTGATCTCATCACAGAGTAAAACTTTGGGCTGCATCGCCAGCGCACGGGCGATCGCCACGCGCTGCTGTTGACCGCCAGACAGATTGGCCGGGTAGTAATTGATGCGCTCACCAAGGCCGACTTTTTCCAGCATCTGCGTCGCCAGTTCACGGCATTCGGCTTCGCTTTTCTTCAGTACGCGGCGCGGTGCCAGCATCACGTTTTCCAGCGCCGTCATGTGCGGGAACAGATTGAAGTTCTGGAACACCATGCCGACCGAACGGCTGATTTCACGCGCCTGCGATTCGCGGTCGGTAATCGTCATGCCGCCGAGTTTGATGCTGCCTTCCTGATAGCCTTCCAGCCCGTTCATGCAGCGCAGCAAGGTACTTTTGCCCGATCCGCTGCGGCCGATAATCGAGATCACTTCGCCGTGATCGACATCGAGATCGACACCTTTCAAGACGTGGTTGTCGCCGTAGTACTTCTGTACCTGATTAATGGTGATGAGCGGCATTGAATTTTTTCTCCAGGTACTGGCTGTAACGCGACAGCGGATAACACATCAGGAAGTAACCGAGCGCCACCAGGCCAAACACCTTGAACGGCTCATACGTCACGTTATTCAAAATGGTGCCGGCTTTGGTGAGCTCGACGAAACCGATAATCGAAGCCAGCGCGGTGCCTTTAATCACCTGCACGGCAAACCCAACCGTCGGCGCGATCGCGATGCGAATCGCCTGCGGCGCCACCACGCGAAACAGCGTTTGACCAAAGGTCAGGCCGAGACAGCGCGATGCTTCCCACTGCCCTTTTGGCAGGGCGCGAATACTGCCGTACCAGATATCCACCAGAAACGCGCTGGTGTAGAGCGTTAAGGCCAGCGAGGCGGCGGTCCATGGCGCCACATCGATGCCGAACAAGCCGACGCCGAAGAAGGCGAGGAACAGCTGCATCAGCAGCGGCGTGCCCTGAAACAGCTCGGTGTACGCGCGCACCAGGCGCATCGGCCATTTACGTTTCAGCAGGCGCATAAACAGCAGCGGTAGAGTCACCAGCGTGCCGCCAAAAAATGCCACCAGCGAGAGTAAAATTGTCCAGCGCGCTGCCAGCAGCAGGTTGCGCAGGATGTCCCAGTCGGTAAATTGCGTCATCATGCCGGCTGCGCTCCCAACCATTTACGTCCCAGCGCCAGCAGCAGTTGGCGCATGGCAATCGACAACGCCAAATAGATCAGCGTGGTCACGAAATAGACTTCAAAACTCAAAAAGGTGCGCGACTGGATCAGGTTGGCGGCAAAGGTCAACTCTTCGTACGACACCTGCGACACCACCGATGAACCCAGCATCACAATGATGCATTGGCTAACCAGCGCCGGATAAATCCGCTGCAGCGACGGCGGCAGCACCACGCGGATAAAGGTTTGCGTGCGGGTTAATCCCAGCACGCGCCCCGCTTCCCACTGGCCGCGCGGCGTCACCTGAATCCCGGCGCGAATAATTTCGGTGCTGTACGCGCCAAGGTTAATCAACATCGCCAGCAGCGCGGCTTCGCCCGCCGTCAGTTTCAGACCGAGATTGGGCAAACCAAAGACGATAAAAAACAGCTGCACCACAAACGGCGTATTACGGATCAATTCGACATACAGGCCCCAGATGCGGCTCGCCCAACTCGGTTTACCGCTGCGCAGCGCCGCGCCGAGAATCCCGAGGCTGACGCCGCCCACGGTGGCGAGCACGGTGATCTGAATCGTGACCCACAATCCGGCCAGCAACTCTGGCCAGTGCGGCCAGAGATCGGCAAAGTTAAGTTGCGCCATGCTTTATGCGCCGAGGTTGGCTGGCAACGGCGCTTTCAGCCACTCTTCCGACAGCTTGTTCAGCGTGCCGTCTTTGATGCCCTGCTCAATCAGCGCATTCACTTTCTCTTTCAGCGCCGGCTCATCTTTTTTCAGGCCGATGTAGCACGGTGAATCTTTCAGCATGAACTGGGCAACCGGTGCTTTCGCGGCGTTCTGACGCGCAATGGCGGCGACAACCAGGTTACCGGTGGCAACGTACTGCACTTGTCCCGACAGATAAGCCGACAGAGTGGTGTTGTTATCTTCATAACGCTTCACCTGGGCATCTTTCGGCGCGATATCGCTTAACACCATGTCTTCTACCGCACCGCGCGTGACGCCGATGGATTTGCCGCTCAGCGCTGCCGCATCTTTCAGGGTTTCACCTTTCGGGCCAAATACGCCAAGGAAGAACGGCGCATACGCTTGGGTAAAATCGATCACTTTTTCGCGCTCGGCGTTCTTGCCCATGCTGGAGATCACCAGATCGACTTTATCGGTCTGCAGATACGGCACGCGGTTGGCGCTGGAAACCGGCACCAGCTGCAACTTCAGTTTCATCTGTTTGGCGAGATACTTCGCCATGTCGATATCGTAGCCCTGCGGTTGCAGGTCAGTACCCACGGAACCGAACGGCGGGAAATCCTGTGGAACCGCCACGCGGATCACGCCGCGCTTCTGGATATCCTGCAGCTGATCGGCCATCGCACTTCCGACCTGCGCCATCAGCAATGCCGCGCTCGCTACCGCTAATAATACTTTTTTCATTATGCACCCCGGTGAGTTTACGTGAAACAAAAGATTCTTGGTGAATCATTCTGCAACTAATGTGCCAACCGCAGTGCCGGGAGAAGAAAGGGAAAAAAACGTGGATTTACCGCGTCGCAGGCAGCAAAAACGGGCATCGCGCCCGTTAGAATTAACGATCAAAAACAGTGCATTGCACCATGATGGCGCCCGTTATCGGTGTTCCAGCTCGTCGAGATGTTGATAAAGATCGGCAATTTGATGGATGCGCTGACGGCCCTGCGACAACATTTCATGCAGCAACGCATTCGCCAGCAGGTTAACCAGACTCATGGCGGAGGCGTAGCTATCAAAGGCGGAAACGCTGTCGAGCGGTGCGCAAAGCTGCCAGCGCGCCAGCGTGATAATGCCCTGCGCCTGCGGCTCACACAGCGCCAGCACGGGAATGTTGTTCTGCTGCAGTTGCTGCATCAGCGGACGAATGATGCGTGGTCGGCGGCGAAACGCCATCACCACCACGATATCGTCGGGCGTGATATCCACTAGCTCTTCGCCCAGCGTCTGACCCGGCTGCGGCAGCACATGCACCTGTGGACGCGCCTGCATCAGCTGCTGACGCAGGTGCAGCGCCACCGGATAGGCGTTACGCATGCCGATGATAAACACCCGTTTTGCCGCGCCCAGCGCGCTAATCACCTCGCCAAACTGTTGCGGATCGATGCTGTTAACCCACTGCGTCAGATTGGCCATCTCCTGCTTATAATGCCGCGACAGCAAGGTGTTGCCCTGCACCGCATCGCGGTTGTCGGTAAGCGGCATGCCGCTCTGGCGCAGGATGCGCAGCTCATCGCGCATATCCTTGTACTTCTCGTAACCGAGACGCTTGAACAAACGGCTAACCGTCGCCTTCGACACGCCACTCAGTCGCGCCAGCTCGGCGCTGTTGTAGCTGATCAGGTCATCAAAATGGTCAAACACGAAGTCGGCAATGCGCTGCTCCTGCGGCGACAGTTGCGGATAGTGACTACGAAGGCGTTCATCAAGTTGTTTCATCATCGGTCCTGTAACTTTCGTTTCACCACAAGCTAGCATAAATCGATCCAGATTGGTGTCCGACCAAAACTGGAACAGCTCTTGCTTCCTATTAACCACGTACCCAGAAAAAGAGTTCACTATGATACAGAGCAACATGGCGCCGTTAGGCATGGCCGTTACGCCACATCATCTCGCCAGCGAAAGCGCCTTAGCGGTGCTGCGCGAAGGCGGCAATGCGCTGGAAGCGATGGTGGCCGCCGCTGCCACTATCGCCGTGGTTTACCCGCACATGAACGGTTTGGGCGGCGACGGCTTCTGGCTGGTGGTGCCGCCCAACGGCGATCCCATCGCCATTGACGCCAGCGGCGCAGCCGGTTCGCTGGCACATCTTGATTTCTACCATGGCGAAACGCAGATTCCGCATCGCGGCCCCAAAGCCGCCTTAACCGTGGCGGGTACCGTGAGCGGTTGGCAGGAAGCGTTGACGCTGGCGCAGGAACTCGGCGCTACGCCGCTGCCATTAACCCGCTTGCTGCGCGATGCGATTCGCTATGCCGCCGACGGCATTCCGGTCACCGCCTCGCAGGCCGCCGCTACCGCCGCCAAACAGCACGAGTTGCAGCATCAACCCGGTTTTGCCGCCACCTTTTTACCGGACGGCAGCGTGCCAATTGCAGGCAGCCGCTTCACCCAACCGGCGCTGGCGAACACGCTCAGCATGCTGTGCGATCACGGACTCGAGAGTTTTTATCGCGGTGAACTGGCTCACCATCTGGCGCGCGAAATGAGCGCGCTGGGGATGCCAATCACGCTGGAAGATTTGCAGACGCATAAAGCCCGCCGCTGCACGCCGCTGCATCTGGCGCACAGCGAAGGCGATATCTGGAACATGACGCCACCAACGCAGGGTTTGGTGTCGCTGGCGATCCTCGGCATTACCGATCGGCTCAATATGGCTGACGCCAATGAAGCACAAACCGTGCACCGCATCGTCGAAGCCACCAAAAAAGCCTTTGCGCTGCGCGACAAGCACATCACCGATCCGCGCCACATCGACATTGATGTGCAGAGCCTGCTGGATGCTGAACATCTCAGCACGCTGGCGGCGCAGGTGGATGATCACCAAGCCGCTGCGTGGGGCACAGGACGCGGACCGGGCGATACCGTGTGGATGGGCGTGATGGACAGCAGCGGGCTGGCCGTTTCGTTTATCCAGAGCGTCTATCACGAATTCGGCAGCGGCGTGGTGCTGCCTGGCACCGGCATCACCTGGCAAAACCGCGGTGCGGCTTTCAGCCTGCAACCCGACCATTTGCTGGCGCTGCAGCCGGGCAAACAGCCGTTCCACACGCTTAATCCCGCCGCCGCGCGCCTCAAAGATGGTCGCACCATGGTGTACGGTTCGATGGGCGGCGACGGTCAACCACAAACCCAGGCGGCGATTTTCACCCGTCACGTGATTCAGGGGCATCCGCTGCAACAGGCGGTGAGCGCACCGCGCTGGCTGCTGGGTCGCACGTGGGGACAATCATCCGATTCGCTTAAGCTCGAAGCGCGCATCGCACCGGAAACGGTGCAGCAGCTGCGCGCACTCGGCCATGAGGTTGAACTGCTGCCCGATTTCAGTGAAGTGGTCGGCCATGCAGGCGCGATCGTCAGACACAACAACGGCATGCTGGAAGGCGCGTTCGATCCGCGCAGCAACGGCAGTGCCGCCGGTTTCTAACGGAGATTATTGATGAGTTCACAACCGGACTGGGCCACCTATATCGCCCAAATGGAGCAGATTCTGGCGCTGGAGCTGGATGATGCGCGCCGCACCGAGCTGCTGACACAGTTCAACCGCATCGCCGCGATGGCCGAGCCGCTGATGGCGCTGCCGCTCGACGATCGGCTGGAAGTGGCGGGAGTCTTTCATCCATGAAACTTTCGTCTTTATCGATTAACGCTTTGCAACAGGCGCTGAGCCAGGGCGAGATCAGCGCCCGCGATATCGCACAACATACGCTAGCGGCGATTGAACAACATAATCCGGCGATCAACGCCTGGACCGAAGTCACCGGCCAGCGCATGCTGCGCGAAGCCGATCAGATTGATCAACAGCGCCAGCGCGGCGAAACCTTGCCGCCGTTGGCCGGCATCCCTTACGCGGTGAAAAACCTGTTTGATGTCGCTGGACACAGCACCTTAGCCGGAGCCAGCCTGTTCAGCGAACGCGCGGCAGCCCGCGAGGATGCATGGGCGGTGAGCAAACTGCGTCAGTCTGGCGCGCTGCTCTCCGGCATGCTGAATATGGACGCCTACGCGTACGGCTTTACCACCGAAAATACCCATTACGGCGCGACGCACAATCCGCGCGATTTAACCCGCGTAGCGGGCGGATCGTCCGGCGGTTCGGCAGCGGCGGTGGCGGCGGGTTTGGTGCACTTCTCGCTCGGCACCGACACCAACGGCTCAATCCGCGTACCAGCTTCGCTGTGCGGCATCTTCGGTCTGAAACCGACCTTTGGCCGCCTGTCGCGTAGCGGCAGCCATCCGTTTGTCGCCAGCCTCGATCACATCGGCCCATTCGCCCGTTCGGTTGAAGATTTGAGCCTGGTGTACGACACCTTGCAAGGTGCCGATGCCAGCGATGCCTTCCAGGCCGCGCAGCCCGTTGCGCCAGTCAGCACGGGACTAAGCAAGGGCGCAGAAGGCGTGCGCAGCGCGGTACTCGGCGGCTTCTTCTCAACCTGGTGCAGCGGTGACGCGCGTGCCGCCGTGGCCGTTGCGGCTAAGGCGCTGCAGGCCATCGACGAAGTAACCTTACCGAATGCAGAGATCGCCCGTTCGGCGGCCTTTATCATGACCGCCGCAGAAGGCGGAAATCACTACTTGCCGATGCTGCGCACGCAGCCCGAGCAGTTCGAGCCCAACTCGCGTGAACGCTTGCTGGCCGGTGCGATGCTGCCCTCGGCGTGGTACGTGCAGGCGCAGCGTTTCCGCCGTCACTTCCAGCAGCAGGTGCTGCCGCTGTTTGAGCAGTTCGATGTGCTGATTGCGCCCGCCACGCCCTGCACCGCCACCACCATCGGCCAGGAAACCATTCACATCAACGGCCAGCATTTACCGACACGCGCCAGCATGGGCATGCTGACCCAGCCGATTTCGTTCCTCGGCTTACCGGTCTGCAACGTGCCGCTGCAAACCACCAGCGGCTTGCCGATTGGTTTACAGCTGATCGCCGCACCGTTTAAAGAACATCTGGCACTGCGCGCCGCCTGGGCGCTGCAACAGCAAGGGCTGACACTGCCACAAACCACCTTAATGGACGCCTGAAGATGACACCTGAACATATCGATCGCCCGGCAGTGCTCGCCGAAGTTACCGCCGCCTTTTACCGCTACGAGCAGGCGCTGATCAGCAATGACGTTGAAGTGCTGGATGAACTGTTCTGGCACGACAAACGCACCGTGCGTTTGGGCGCGGGCGAGAATCTGTATGGCATTGATGAGATTCGCGCTTTTCGCGCGGCGCGTCCGTCGAAAGGGTTGGAGCGCGAGTTACGTAATACGGTGATTACCACTTTTGGCGATGACTATGCGGTGTGCAGCACCGAGTTTACGCGTGAAGGTGTCGAGAAGATTGGACGCCAGCAGCAGACATGGGTGCGATTGCCGTGCGGCTGGCGGATTGTCGCGGCGCAGGTGAGTTTGATGAGTTAAGTTGGGTGCGGTTTGTCCCTCACCCTAGCCCTCTCCCGCAGGCGGGAGAGGGAATGATTAGGTGGTGCGATTTGTTGAATCGGGGCGGGAGAAGGTTGGGATGAGGGGCTAAGCGCTCGGTGCCGGATGCGTTTCGATCCAGTGATCGGCGATCTGCTGCCGCGTACACACCCACACATTTTCATGCTGCTGTATGTGATCGAGGAAGCGCTGCAAGCCTCGGAATTTCCCTGGACGTCCCAGCAAACGACAGTGCATGCCAATCGACATCATCTTCGGCGCGGTTTCGCCCTCTTCGTACAGCACATCAAAGGTGTCGCGCAGATAGGTAAAGAACTGCTCCGCCGTGTTGAAGCCCTGCGGCGAGGCGAAGCGCATGTCGTTGCACTCCAGCGTGTAAGGGATGATGAGATGCGGTTTGACCGTGCCGTCCTGACAAGTGACCTGCGTCCAGAACGGTAAATCGTCGCCGTAATAGTCGCTGTCATAGCTAAAGCCGCCCTGCTCAACCACCAAACGTCGGGTGTTTGGGCTGTCGCGGCCGGTGTACCAGCCGGTTGGCGCTTTGCCGAACAGATCGGTTAACACGTCCACCGCCTGTTGCATGTGCTGGCGCTCGGTTTTGGCATCCATCGCCTGATAGTGGATCCAGCGCCAGCCGTGACTCACCACGTCATAATCCGCCGCTTTAATCGCTTCGACGATCTCCGGATGCCGCGCCAGCGCCATCGCCACGCCAAATACCGTTAGCGGCAAACCGCGCTTTTGAAACTCATTGTGAATACGCCAGAAACCGGCACGCGAGCCGTATTCATACAGCGAATCCATCGACATATGACGATCGGCGTAGCTGGCCGCACCGATGATATCGGAAAGAAACTGCTCGGAACCGGCGTCGCCATGCAACACGTTGTTCTCGGCACCCTCTTCGTAATTAAGAACAAACTGCACCGCGACGCGCGCTTTGCCCGGCCACTGCGCATGCGGCGGGTTGCCAGCATAGCCGATCAGGTCGCGTGGATAGTTTTTGTTGAAGCTGTACTCTTTCTTTCCAGATACATCATTCATTCTGTAAGTTCCTGTCGCTCAACCAGTGGTTAGTTTAGGTGCTGAAAGGCTCCGCTGAGCGGTTTTTCGAGGGGATAATCGAGATCGCCGTGCTTGCTGGTGCCAAAGCCTAACGCCACCAGCGACTCCACCATTTTTACTGCGGCGCTGACGCCGTCGATCACCGGCATGCCCAGCTCTTTGGTGAGATCCTGCGCCAGCGTGGCCATGCCGCCACAGCCCAACACAATCGCGCCGCTGCCATCTTCGCGTTTGGCCTGAATGCAGCGCTGACGGACTTTCTCCTGCGCCACGCCGCTGCCATCTTCCAGCGCCAGCACCGGCAGGTCGATGGCGTGCAGCGCAGCACAATGGTGAGTGAAGCCATATTGCTGCAGCAGATGGCGCGCTATCACCAATGTGCGCGGCAAGGTGGTGACAATCGAAAAGCGCGTCGCCACCAGCGTGGCGGTGTGCATGGCCGCTTCCGCGATGCCAATCACCGGTCCGCTCGCCAGTTCACGCGCCGCCAGCAAGCCCGGATCGCCGAAGCAGGCAATGATATGACCGCTCACGCCTTGCGCTTTGCCGCGCTTCACCTGCTCCAGCACACCAATTGCCGCGATGGCTTCATCAAAATGGCCTTCAATCGACTCTACACCGTGCGTTGGACACACCGCCAGAATCTCGGTGCCCGGTGCGGCGACGGCGCGCGCGGCGGCGCCAATGGTTTCCGTCATCGCTAAGCTGGTGTTGGGATTGATAACCTGAATCAGGCTCATGATGCCGCTCCTTTGTTACCGGCAAATAATCGGGTGAAATCAGGCAAGGTTTCGCCGCTGCGCTCAAAGTGCAGGCTGGCAACAATGTGTTCGAAGTGATGCTGCAGCGCCGCCGTCAGCGCCGGCAGATCTTTTTGCCGCAGCAGATCCACCAGCCGATCGTGATGATCGCAACGGCAGCCGCGCTGCCACGGCGCACCGTAAGCGGCAATGACCAGCGACGAACGCTGCGTCAGGCGCGTCACCATATCGGTGAGCACTTCGTTTCCGGAGATCGCCTGCAGCTGAATATGAAAAGCGGCCGAGAGACGAATCGCGGCGGCACCATCGTGCTGGTCGTGTGCTTGCTGCTCTTCTTCAATTAGCACGCCGAGTGCCGCTAAGTGTGGCGCCTGCACGTGGCTCAGCACCGCCGGCAGATTGGCGCACTCTAATAAACTGCGGGTGCCAAAGATGTCGCGGGCTTCATCAACGCCCGGCGTCGCCACCTGTGCACCACGTCGGGGCGACAAGGTGATCATTTGCACTGCGGCGAGGCGTTGCAGCACCTTGCGGATGCCGGTGCGGCTCACGCCGAAGACCTCTGATAACGCTTCTTCCGGCAATTTACTGCCCGGCGGCAACTGATGCTCAACGATGGCGTTCAGCAGCGCCTGATAGATAGGTTCATCGCGATCGTTCAGATCGGCAGCCGTTTTCTGGCCTGTTTCACTCTTCATTACCTGCTCCGGTAAGTGACTGTGTGTTGCACATCGTATACGTGAAATTAAATTTTTGTATACAAGAAATCAATTCTGGCCTGGATCCTGCAATACCGTTTCACGCTGTGATTATTATTCCATGATGTAGAGAGGAGCAGGTTTCATGCCAAATCATTCTGAAGTGACCTCTGCGGTGGCCTCTGAAGCCAACGCGCAATACAGTCCACGCCTGTGTAATGAAGATCTGGCGCCGACGCGCGACCAGAACTGGTCGTGGTACAACATCTTTTCTTTCTGGATGTCGGACGTGCACAGCATGGGCGGCTATGTGGTGGCCGCCAGCTTCTTTACCCTTGGACTGGCGAGCTGGCAGGTGCTGCTGTGCTTGTTAGTGGGCATCTGCATTGTGCAGCTATGTGCCAATCTGGTGGCCAAACCGAGCCAGATGGCGGGCGTGCCCTACGCGGTAATTTCGCGCCAGGCCTTTGGTGTGTTCGGCGCGAATATCCCGGCGATTATTCGCGGGCTGATCGCTTTCGCGTGGTACGGCATCCAGACTTATCTGGCGGCCAACGCGCTGATGCTGGTGCTGCTGAAGTTCTTCCCCACCCTGAGCAGCATGACGCAAAGCAGCTGGCTCGGCTTATCACAGCTGGGCTGGTGCTGTTTCGGCGTGATGTGGTTGCTGCAGGCGATGGTGTTCTGGCACGGCATGAGCGCGATCAAACGCTTTATCGATGTCGCCGGTCCGGCGGTGTATGTGGTGATGGTGGCGCTGGCGGGCTGGATTGTATACAAAACCGGTTTTGACGGTATCTCCTTCACGCTGGCCAGCAAGCAGTTGAGCACCGGCGAGCAAACCTGGCAGATGATCACCGCAACCGCGCTGGTGGTCTCCTACTTCTCCGGTCCGCTGTTGAATTTTGGTGACTTCTCACGCTATGGCAAAAGCATGGGCGAAATTCGTCGCGGCAACCGCTGGGGCTTACCGTTCAACTTCCTGCTGTTCTCGATTGTGACCGTGGTGATTGTGTCGGGTACGCAATCACTGTTCGGCAGAATGATCACCGATCCGATTGAAACCGTCAGCATGGTGGGTAACGACGTGGCGGTGGCGATTGGCCTGCTGACCATGATTATCGCCACTATCGGCATTAACATCGTGGCGAACTTTGTCTCGCCAGCGTTCGACTTCTCTAACTGCTCACCACAGAAAATCAGCTTCCGCACTGGTGGCATGATAGCTGCGGTCGGATCGGTGTTACTGACGCCGTGGAACCTGTTCCAGTCGCCAGAACTGATTCACTACACGCTGGATGTGCTCGGCTCGTTTATTGGGCCGCTGTTCGGCATCCTGATTGCTGATTTCTATCTGATTAAACGCAGCAAAGTCTACGTTGATGATCTGTTTGATGACACGCCGAAAGGCCGTTACTGGTATCGCGGCGGCTTTAACCCGAAAGCAATTGCTGCGCTGCTGCCGTCGGTGGGCATTTGTCTGGTGATCAGCTTTATTCCTTCACTGCATGCGGTGGCGAACTTTAGCTGGTTTATCGGCGTGGCGCTGGGTGCAGGCTGCTATCGCTGGCTGGCGCGTGCTGATCGCGAAGAGTCTGTGGCGGCGTATCGCGCGACGGTGGCGGTGCAGGAGGATTAAGTTGGTAATGGTCGCCATGAATGGCGACCCTACGTCGGTTTGGAAAAAGCAAAAAGCCGATGCATTTCTGCATCGGCTTCTTTAAATAGATTGGCGGAACGGACGGGGCTCGAACCCGCGACCCCCTGCGTGACAGGCAGGTATTCTAACCAACTGAACTACCGCTCCGCGCTTTGTTCCCCGTCGAGAACGAGGCGCATATTAATTGCAGCTCTCGTACCCGTCAACGCTTTTTATGTGGGAATGTTTCGTTTGGCGTTTTTTTCAGCTTAACGTCGATTTTCCACGCAAAATCAGCCGTTTTTACACACGCCACAGGCAGCTACCGCCCTTCTTCTGCACTAAATCCAGACGACCTTCATGCGCAATAATCTCTTCATCGCTGGCGCTGACCACGCGCAAACCTGAACTCGGACGCACAATGCGCTGAATATTCTCACCGCCGCCCTGATTGTTCTGCTCACCATCAAGTGAAAAAGCCAGCGAGGTTTGACCACCGGTCATCATCAGGAACACTTCGGCCAGAATCTCGGCATCGAGCAGTGCGCCGTGCAGCGTACGCTTGCTGTTGTCTATCTCATAACGGTTGCACAATGCATCGAGGCTGTTGCGCTTGCCGGGATACATCTTACGTGCCATCGCCAGGCTATCGGTGATCTGGCAGAAGGTGTCGGTTTTGCCGATATCCCGCTTCAGCATGCCGAATTCGTAATCCATAAAGCCGATATCGAACGATGCGTTATGGATCACCAGCTCCGCGCCACGGATGTACTCAAGAAATTCGTCGGCGATATCCGCAAACATCGGCTTATCGAGTAGGAATTCATCGGCGATACCGTGAACGCCGAACGCTTCCGGATCCACCAGCCGATCGGGCTTCAGATACATGTGGAAGTTGTTGCCGGTCAGGCGACGGTTGATCACCTCAACCGCACCAATTTCAATGATGCGATGTCCTTCATAATGCACACCGATCATGTTCATGCCGGTGGTTTCGGTATCGAGGACGATCTGGCGGTTATTTGCAGTGCTCATAGGACTCGTTTTATGTCAGACTTGGCGTTTTGTCAGAAGGAAGTCTACCAGAGATGCGCAAACAGGTAGAAATATTCACCGATGGATCTTGCCTGGGCAATCCCGGTCCCGGCGGCTACGGCGCCATTTTACGTTATGGCGCGCATGAAAAAGAGTTCAGTACGGGTTATCGCCTCACCACCAACAATCGCATGGAAATGATGGCGGCTATCGTGGCGCTTGAAGCGTTAAAACAGCCGTGTGAGGTGGTGCTTAGCACCGACAGCCAATATGTTCGTCAGGGCATCACCAGCTGGATCCACAACTGGAAGAAGCGCGGCTGGAAAACCGCCGATAAAAAACCGGTGAAAAATGTCGATCTGTGGAAACGCCTCGATGTAGCGCTCAGCAACCATGAAATTAAGTGGGAATGGGTAAAAGGTCACGCGGGGCATCCGGAGAACGAACGCTGCGACGAACTGGCGCGCAGCGCGGCGGGAAATCCTACTCAGGATGATATCGGTTATCAGGTTGAATCCTGATCCTTCACTTCACGAAACTGGCGCGTAACGTTAACCGTTTGCCGTAGCTGGCTTTGACTGAGATTCTTCTTCATTTTGGTGGGCGTTAACGGGAACGTGCGTTTACGTGCCACCACAATGTTCAAACAACCGAGCGCCGGTAAATGCGCGCTGATCACCCTGCCGCCCTGCCGATGCCACGGCACCACCTGAAAACGCGTGCGGTACACCACTTCATAATTCAGCAGGCTCAGCCAGTCGAGCAGCCGCACCTGGCTGAACATGCGTCCACTCCACGGCGCGCGCGAGTGTAACCCCGGAATGCCTTTGCTGATCCCTAATAGACTGAAAGGATTGAAGCCGCTGATGATCATCCAGCCATCATCGATCAATACCCGATCGACTTCACGCAACACGCGGTGCGGATCCTGACTCCACGCCAGCGTGTGCGCCAGCAAACAGGCATCAACGGATTTAGATTCAAAGGGTAATTGCGTGTTATTGGCGATAACCTGTAACTCATCGCCCTCAATGCCCACATTCACCTGATGCGATATGGCACACTGGCTGGTGTTGATTTCTGCGCTGAGGCTGCCAATTTTAAGCATATGGAAGCCATACAGCTTGCCGAGATAAGGCTGCAGTTGCTGAGTGAGCGCGTCGCGAAAATAGTCTCCCATTGGCATATCGCGCCAGGAGCGCGGTGCAGTCAGGATTTGGCGTGTTTTAGCCGGCTTCATGCTCTACCATTTTCCTTTTTCTACGACCTGAGAGGTGTTTATGAATCTTACCAGTATTCCCGCATTGCAGGATAACTACATCTGGACACTGACAGACGATGACAATAAGTGTTTGATTGTCGATCCCGGCGAAGCACAGCCCGTGCTGGATAAAATCAGGGCCAATCATTGGCAACCCGTGGCGATTTTGCTGACGCATCATCATCACGATCACGTCGGCGGCGTGGATGAACTGCTGCAGCACTATCCCGATTTGATGGTTTTCGGTCCTCAGGAAACGTCAGATAAAGGAGCAAAGCGTATTGTGGCCGAAGGCGATGAATTTGCCGTCCTTAGGCTAAATTTCCGTGTCATCGCAACACCCGGTCACACTTTAGGACATATCTCATATTTCAGCTCACCTTATCTTTTCTGTGGAGACACCATGTTTTCCGGTGGCTGCGGGCGTTTATTTGAAGGCACTGCGGAACAAATGTTCGAATCATTTCAAAAACTTAATCAACTCCCTGCAGATACGCTTGTTTGCTGTGCGCATGAGTACACTTTATCCAATATGAAGTTTGCTGCGGCTATTCTGCCCCATGACCCTAAAATTTTGGCAAGGTATCAGCAAATTAAGGACTTACGCGCAGAAAACCGCATTACTTTACCGACAAAACTGGCCTTAGAGCGGGAAATAAATTTATTTTTACGCACGCAAGACACTGATTTACAACAGGCTTTAGGCACTAATGTCTCATCGTCAGCGTTATGGCAAACTTTCGCCGATCTACGCGAGAAGAAAGACCGCTTTTGATATTTGAGGTTGTGTTGTGGTGGACCGTCACGTATAGTTGCTCGTCTTTTAAGCGAACTATTGACACACACATGAAGGCTAAAGCGATCTTACTCGCCTCGGTCTTGCTGGTAGGATGTCAGGCATCAAGGAATGACGCCAATATCCCCGTACAGCATGCCCAGAGTCTGTCTTCAGCTGGTCAAGGTGAAAATGGAAAGTACGGAGATCGATTGTTGTCGCCGCGATGGCAGGATGATGGAACAAGCCTCGCAGAAGATACTGATCTCTGGAATCACATTAGTGACGAGTTGAAGATGGGGATTCCGGAAAACAGCCGGATCCGCGAACAAAAAACAAAATTTTTAAAAAATAAGAGCTATCTCCACGATGTAACATTACGGGCAGAGCCGTACATGTACTGGATAGTCGAGCAGATACAGAAACGTAAAATGCCGATGGAACTGGTACTGCTACCCATAGTGGAGAGCGCTTTTGACCCACACGCAACATCTTCTGCGAATGCCGCCGGCATCTGGCAGATTGTTGCACAAACGGGCAAAAACTATGGTTTGAAACAGAACCAATGGTACGACGGACGCCGCGATGTGGTGGCCTCGACCAAAGTCGCGCTGGATATGATGCAGCGTCTGAACGGTATGTTTGACGGTGACTGGTTACTGACCATCGCCGCCTACAACAGCGGTGAAGGACGTGTGCTGAAAGCGATGAAACAGAATAAGGCGCGCGGTAAGCCGACTGACTTCTGGAATTTATCGCTGCCACGCGAGACTACGGTTTACGTACCTAAAATGTTGGCCTTGAGTGAGATTCTCAAGAACAACAAGCGTTATGGTATCAAACTGCCTACCCCGAACGAGAGCCGTGCATTAGCTCGTGTAGAGGTGGGACAGCAGATTGAACTGACGCAGGCCGCCGATATGGCCGGTATGTCTCTCAGCAAGCTGAAGACATTTAATGCCGGTTATAAAAACGGAGCCACAGCGCCAAATGGACCGCACTATATAATGGTGCCGAAGTCCAACGTTGCTAAGTTGCGCGATTCACTGGCTTCCGGTGATATCGCTTCCGTGCAGCCTACCGAGATGGCGAAAGTCAGCGCGGCAGGAAACAGCTACACGGTACGCAAAGGTGACACCTTGTCTGGTATTGCCAGCAAGCTTGGCGTAAGCGTCAGTGCACTGAAACAGCAGAACAATCTGCGTAGCGCTTCTGTTCGTACCGGTCAGACTCTGACCGTGAGCGGCAAAGCGAGCACGCAATTGGCTGATAACGGCAACAGCATCACCTACCGTGTACGTAAGGGTGATTCTTTTGCCAGTATTGCAAAACGTCACGGTGTGAATACCAAAGACGTTATGCGCTGGAACAGTGACGCTAAAGACATTCAGCCGGGCGACAAGCTCACGCTGTTTGTGAATAATAGCGCAACACCTGATACCTAATGCCCCGAAAAGGCTGACATTTGTCAGCCTTTTTCATTTTCTGCTTCCGCTGAATTCTGCATATCGCCTGTTCAGGCACTATCTTACCCTTAGCAGTATGACTTCGATTGTTGCTAACTGGGAGCTCGAGCGTATTGGCTTAACGCTCGATACCGTAGAGAGAGTTGAACTCAACCAGCAGCGGATTGTGGTCTGAGGCGCGCGTCACCAGCACAGAAGCCTCACTGACCTTCATATCACGGTAGAAAACGAAATCCAGTGGGCGACCGAAGGCTTTGCGACGATGGTCATCGGTGAAGTTCACTTCACGCAGTGACATCTCCCGCGCAAAGCGATACAGCGCATTCATACGCTGACGGCTCCAGGCGTTAAAATCTCCCGCCATGATCACCGGCCCGCGATGATGCTGAATCTGTTCGCCAATCGGCCCGAGCTGTTTGCTGTAGACATCGACACCCAGACTGAAATTGACTGCGTGAATGTTCACCACCATCAGCATTTCGCCCGTGGGCAACGGATATGCGGTAACCAGTGCAGATTTAGCTAAACGCAACAGCGGCTCTCGCTCGCGTAATGGACAGCAGTAAACAGGATGCGCTGAGGCCAATGTCATGACGCCTGAAGGATGTTGCGGTAAGACAAAGGCAGGAACCTGATCGGCCGCGAGATAGTTACTGGTGGCGAATTTGACCAGTTCGGGCGTAGCTTGCGCCTCCTGCAGCAGAACAAGATGGGCATCTTTGCCAAAACCTTGCAGCACCGACATCCAGTCTGCGCGCTGTTGCTTGAAGATATTCCAGACTAAGACTCGCAGTGTGGGATCGGCTGGCAAAGGTGCGCCAGGCGGTAATGCCTGCCCAAGATGCAGCATTGCCCCCGGCGGAAAGATCCGCTCTGCTGGCTGTCCTGCTACATAACGCATTGAATAAGTTTTTTTCCGCACTTTCCCGCCTGACTGGTTTACGACTCGTACTTCACCTGACTGTTATAGGGATTTTAGCGCGGGGTTTCAATTGGTGTTCTTGATTGTCGGAATTCGCCTCACAGCATACCAATGCAAAAGCCTGCCAATTGGCAGGCTTTTGCGCGTGCTATTCCATCGCTATCGCCGTTTGAGGTTTGTCGAGTTGACCACTCACTCGCACCAGCAGCAGCGCGCCGAGCACAATCACGGCGCCAACCCACGGCGTTTGCGCCAGTCCATAATGCTCGACAATATAACCACCTAAAGTGGAACTCAGAACGATACCGATATTGAAGGCTGCAGTATTGAGGCCTGATGCAACATCTCCCGCGCCTGACGCATAGTGTTCAGCTTTCTGCACCACGTAAACCTGCAAACCCGGCGCGTTGGCAAAGGCGAAGATGCCCATCACTAATACTGTCGCCACTGACATAAAGTGCATGCTGGCGGTGAACTGGAACACCATCAGCAGAATGGCCAGCGCCATAAAGAACAGTGTCAAAGCAGGTACGCGCCACGGCGGTCGGCCAGCTTGCCGCCCCAGATATTACCAATGGCGACCGACACACCATAACCCAGCGCGGTAATCGCATAAATCAGCAGCAGACGTGGATTGATCATCACACGCGCTTGCCGAGCGAATGTTGTTGCCAGCGGCTGAGCAATATTACGCGGGATAAGCAGTTGGCTTGCCACCAGAGCAATGACACAGCCAGGAAACTTTCACGCCAGCCAAAGTGTTGCCCGATGAGCGTACCCAGCGGCACGCCAGTCACCAACAGCCAAACATGATGGCAATGGCACTCGCTGCCTTCTCTTTGCTTACGAGGTTGGTCGCTATCGTGGAATCGACGGAGAAGAACACATCGTGAGCAAGGCCGGTAATCAGTCGGGCAATGATCAGCGTTTCATAGTTTGCTGCCAGCCAGGCAACCAGGTTGCCAACGGTGAAGAGCACCATCAAACCCATTAATAATTGCTTACGCGCTAACTTACTGGTCAAAGCAGTCATCACCGGCAACGCCCAGAGCATAAATAGAGAGTGGCATGATTAACTCCCATGAAGTTTTGATGGCCGTTAGTATTGCCTCATGCTTTAATGACAAAAAGATGCAAAGTGAGAATTGACTTTTGCTTTTGGAGGGATAATGAAGGCATCGTCCGATGAGCTTAAGGTGTTTATCGCTGTGGTGGAGAGCGGCAGCTTTAGTCGTGCAGCAGCACAGTTGCAGATGGCCAATTCAGCGGTAAGTCGCACGGTTAAAAAGCTGGAAAATAAGCTGGGTGTCTCGCTCTTAACGCGTACTACGCGTCAGCTAGCACTTACTCATGAAGGCGAGCACTATTTTCGCCGCGTGCAAAAGTTGATGCAGGAGATGTCGACTGCCGAGAGCGAGCTGATTGAGCGGCAGCTGGCGCCTCAGGGCGTGCTGCGCATCGATGCAGCTACGCCCGTGATTCTGCATCTGTTGCTGCCAATGATTAAACCTTTTCGTGAGCGCTATCCAGACGTCACGCTATCGCTGGTCTCTTCGGAGAGCTTTATTAATCTCATCGAACGCAAAGTCGATGTGGCGATTCGCGCCGGCAATTTGACAGATTCTACGTTGCGCGCTCGTCTGCTCTTTATTAGTTATCGCAAATTAGTGGCCACGCCGGCTTATCTGGCGAAATATGGCGTACCGGTATCGGCAGCTGATTTGGCGCTGCATGAATGCCTCGGCTTTGTTGAAACGCCACGCTTAAATCGCTGGCCTGTCACAGATGAAGGTGGCGAGCTTTATGAGATCACGCCGGGTATGTCATCTAACAGCGGCGAAACGCTCAAACAGCTAGTGCTAGGCGATCAAGGTATCGCGTGTTTATCAGATTTTATGGTGGATAAAGAGATAGCGGATGGCACTTTTATTGAACTGTTAGCTGAACAGCGCGTACCAGTTGAAATGCCTTTTAATGCGGTCTATTACAGTGACCTGGGAGTTAGTCAGCGCGTTCGGGCTTTTATCGATTTTCTAAGTGAATGGGTTAAAGATCAGCCCTGGCGAGTGCAGGGCTGAAGAGGTAAGTCGCGATTAATCCCAGTTTGGTGCCAGACCTTCAGGACTTACTAAACGCTGCTGACGATCCAGCGCGGCAATATTTGCCATATCTTGATCATCTAAATGCAGATCAACTGCTGCCATGTTGCTCACCAGGTTTTCACGTTTGGTAGATGACGGGATCACCGCGTAACCTAACGTCATCGCCCATGCCAGAACCACCTGAGCTGGAGTGGCTTTGTGCTTCTGTGCAATTGCGTTGATTACCTGATCTTTCAGCGCGTCGCCATAAGCCAGCGTCATGTAAGAAGTGATGTGAAGATCATTCTTTTGAGCAAATTCAATCACCTGCCGGTTCTGCAGGGAAGGATGCAGCTCAATCTGGTTAGTGGCAATATTTTCCGCACCAACCGCGTCAATCGCCTCTTGCATCAAGGCGATTGGGAAGTTTGAGATACCAATCTGACGCGTCAGGCCTGCTTCTTTTGCTGCCATCAATGCCAACATGCTCTCTTTCACCGATATCGCCCCTTCTGGAGAAGGCCAGTGGATCAAGGTGAGATCGACATAGTCGGTGCGCAGTTTTGCCAGGCTCTCTTCCAAGCTGGGAATCAACTTCTCAGCCGAAAGATTCTCAATCCAGATTTTGGTGGTAACGAACAAGTCGCCACGTGCTACGCCACTTTCAGTGATCGCCTGACCCACAGCTGCTTCATTTTCATAGATTTGCGCGGTATCAATTGTGCGATAGCCAAGTTCCAGAGCTGTTTTAACAGAATGGATTACAACATCGTCTTGCAGACGGAAAGTACCTAAACCAAAGGCGGGGATTGTCATGATTTCCTCATCGGATAGCGTTGTATTCGATGGGAACTATTCTGGCAGGTTTATTGTTGCTGAAAAATCCGCTTATAAGCAGAAGAATTTTGATTTTTTATCAACAATATTAGCGGAATTAAAGACATGAAAAAGCCCTGACTTTCCAGTCAGGGCTTATCAATTAAGTGGCGGAACGGACGGGGCTCGAACCCGCGACCCCCTGCGTGACAGGCAGGTATT
>NZ_DALYOQ010000051.1:0-33206 GCF_031974595.1 Pantoea sp. CTOTU46764
CACCGAACCCATCACTACCGGGCTCACGATTTCCAGATGCGACGGGTTGAACGCCAGCGCCAGGTGCACTAAGCCGCCTTCGGTTTCGACGTCAGACGAGAAGCCCATGTGGTACTTCACGTCGCCGGTGCCGAGGTGTTCTTTGTGCTTACCGGAGAATTCGTCAAACAGATCCTGCGGCTTCTTACCTAATACGTTGATCAGTACGTTGAGACGACCGCGGTGCGCCATACCCAGCACCACTTCGCGCGTACCGCTCTTGCCAGCGTGACGAATCATCTCGCGCAGCATGGGCACCAGCGCATCACCGCCTTCCAGCGAGAAGCGCTTCGCACCCGGGAATTTCGCACCCAGATATTTTTCCAGGCCTTCTGCCGCGGTCAGCTCTTTCAGGAAACCTTTTTTCTCGTCGCTGCTGAAAGACGCGTGGCCGACCACCGATTCCAGACGCTGCTGAATCCAGCGCTTCTCGTCGGTGTTGTTGATGTGCATGTACTCTGCACCAATCGAGCCACAGTAAGTCTGCTGCAGCGCCGCAAACAGATCAGCCAGCTTCATAGTCTCTTTGCCGATAGCAAAAGAACCTACGTTAAAGCTTTCCTGAAAATCGGCGTCGGTCAGATCGTGATAAGCCGGATCGAGGTCGGCTACCCTGTCCTGTTTCCACAGGCCAAGCGGATCGAGGTTGGCATGCTGATGGCCGCGGAAGCGGAACGCATTAATCAGCTGCAGCACTTTAACCTGTTTGGAGTTGGTTGCCGGATCGGTCACGGTTGATGTGTAACGCGTGGCGTCTTTAGCCAGGCGGCGGAAGTAATCACGCGTGGTGGAGTGAAATTGCTCAGGTTTCACGCCAGTGCCCGGCAGCTGTTGGAACAGCTCGCGCCACATGTCATCAACTGAGTCAGGATCGGTCAGGAAATCCTCATAGAGTTGCTCTATGTAAGATTGGTTCGCGCCGGCCAGCCAGGAGGAGTCCAGCCAGGGTTTCATCGCGCTGTTCTGCATTGTGATCCCTTAAGCATTAATCTGCTTTTTATGAGGTTTCATTTTTTACCGCTTACGCGGCTTGCCGTAGTGAGTTCAGCGATACGAACCTGTGCGCTACCGGCGCCTGGCTCGTAAGGGAACCTTTATAAGCGTGGTCAGCACCGCGCTTATAGAGGCTTCCGTAAACATCCGGGAACCTGGGTTCCCGGAGAGTGACTTTTTCTGTTACGCCCCGCGTTGCAGCAGCATCGACTTAATATGGCCGATGGCGCGCGTTGGGTTTAGGCCTTTCGGGCACACGCTCACACAGTTCATGATGCTGTGACAGCGGAAAACACTGAAAGCATCGTTTAGATTGTCGAGACGCGCATTGGTTTCCGTGTCGCGGCTGTCGATCAGGAAACGGTAAGCGGCCAGCAGGCCAGCCGGACCGACAAACTTGTCCGGATTCCACCAGAACGACGGGCACGACGTTGAGCAGCAGGCGCAGAGAATACACTCGTACAAACCGTCCAGATGCTCACGCTCGGCTGGGCTCTGTAAATGCTCGCGCGCCGGAGGATTTTCCCCATTATTCAACAGGAAAGGCTTAATCTTCTCATACTGTGCATAGAATTGTCCCATGTCTACCACGAGGTCGCGGATCACCGGTAAACCAGGCAGTGGACGGATAACAATTTTCTTCGTGCCGTTACCCAGCGCAGAGACCGGCGTGATACATGCCAGACCGTTTTTACCGTTCATGTTCAGACCATCTGAACCGCACACGCCTTCACGGCATGAGCGACGGAAAGCCAGCGTTGGGTCTTTCTCTTTCAGACGGATCAGCGCATCCAACAGCATCATGTCGCGACCATCTTCCGACTCCAGCGTGTATTCCTGCATACGCGGTTTGTCGTCGACTTCCGGGTTGTAACGATAAATAGAAAATTCGAGTCTCATGATGATCTCCGCAATTAGTAGGTACGCGCTTTTGGCGGGAAGGCCGCACGCAGTTTCGGTTGCATGTTCACCTCACGGCGCGTCATGCTTTCCGTCTGCGGAACATAGAGACTGTGGCACAGCCAGTTTTCATCATCGCGATCCGGGAAGTCGAAGCGGCTATGCGCGCCACGGCTTTCGGTACGGAAGTTGGCGGCGACAGCGGTGGCGTAAGCGGTTTCCATCAGGTTATCCAGCTCAAGGCACTCGATACGCTGGGTGTTGAAGTCCGGCGAACGGTCATCCAGACGCGCCGATTTCAAACGCTCACGAATCACTTTCAGCTCTTCCAGACCTTCACGCATCGCATCGCCATCGCGGAATACCGAGAAGTTGTTCTGCATGCAGCGCTGCAGCGCTTTACGGATTTCGACCGGATCTTCACCAGTGGTGTTATTTTCCCAACGGTTAAATCGCGCCATCGCTTCATCAAGATTTTCCTGCGTGGCTTCACGCAGTTCGCCCTGCTCTTCAATACACTCCAGCAGATGCACACCGGCTGCGCGGCCGAACACCACCAGATCGAGCAGCGAGTTGCCGCCGAGGCGGTTTGCGCCGTGTACCGATACGCAGGCGATTTCGCCGACAGCGAACAGACCTGGAATCACCTCATCCTGGCCCTGCTCGTTCACGCGCAGCGCCTGACCGGTCACTTTGGTCGGCACGCCGCCCATCATGTAGTGGCAGGTTGGGATCACTGGAATCGGTTCCTTAATGGGGTCAACGTGCGCAAAAGTGCGCGACAGCTCAAGGATGCCTGGCAGTCGCGATTCCAGTACATCGGCACCGAGATGGTCGAGCTTCAGTTTAATGTGCGGACCCCAAGGGCCATCGCAACCGCGACCTTCACGGATTTCCACCATCATTGAACGTGCAACCACATCACGACCCGCCAGATCTTTGGCGTTTGGCGCGTAACGTTCCATGAAACGTTCACCGTGCTTATTCAGCAGATAACCACCTTCACCACGGCAACCTTCGGTCACCAGCACGCCCGCACCGGCAATACCGGTTGGGTGGAACTGCCACATTTCCATATCCTGCACCGGCACGCCTGCGCGCAGCGCCATACCAACGCCGTCACCGGTGTTGATGTGAGCATTAGTGGTGGACTGGTAAATACGGCCCGCGCCGCCGGTCGCCAGAATGGTGGCCTTGGCTTTGAAATAGACGGTTTCGCCGGTTTCCATGCAGATAGCTGTACAGCCGACAATCGCACCGTCCTCGTTTTTCACCAGATCTAGCGCATACCATTCGGAGAAGATGGTGGTTTTGTTCTTCAGGTTCTGCTGATACAGCGTATGCAGCAAGGCGTGGCCGGTACGGTCAGCAGCCGCAGCGGTACGCGCCGCCTGCTCACCGCCGAAATTCTTCGACTGACCACCAAACGGACGCTGATAAACGCGGCCGTCATCAAGACGGGAGAAAGGCAATCCCATATGTTCCAGTTCCAGAATCGCTTCTGGACCGACATGACACATATATTCGATCGCGTCCTGGTCGCCGATAAAGTCGGAACCTTTGACGGTATCGTACATGTGCCATTCCCAGTTATCGTCATGGGTGTTACCCAGCGCAACGGTGATACCGCCCTGCGCCGATACGGTATGGGAACGGGTTGGGAAAACTTTGGATAACAGGGCACAAGTCTGGCCCGATTGGGAGATTTGCAAGGCGGCACGCATACCTGCGCCACCCGCGCCGATCACCACGGCATCAAATTCTCTGACTGGCAAACTCATTTACACACCCCACACCACAACAAATCCATAAATTGCGTACGACAGCAGCGCAACCACAATCACAAACTGCAACAGCAAACGGGTTGCTACCGGTTTCACGTAGTCAGTCAGCACCTGCCACATTCCAATCCAACCGTGGATGAGAATCGAGAACAGCGTCAACATGGTGAACACTTTCGTGAAGGCGGATGAGAAGAAGCCATGCCAGACGTCATACGTCAGCGTGCCTGTCATCACGACAAAACCGAGGATGTAGATGATGTAAAGCGTCATTAAGATTGCAGCAGCACGCAGTAACAGCCAGTCATGGATACCGTTGCGTCCTAATGCAGAAGCATTGCTTACCATACGAGGACTCCAGCCAAAATTGAGAGCACGACAGTGATAACAAAAGCCGCTTGCGCGGAACGGGTTCCCACCTGCAGGGTTTCTTCCATAAAGCCAAAATCAGCCAACATATGACGAATACCGCCCACGACGTGATACGCCAGCGCAGTTAAAATGCCCCACATGATGAATTTGGCGAAGAAGCTATCCATGATGGATGCCGCTTGCAGGAAGCCTTCAGGAGAAGAGAGGGAGAGACCCAGTAACCAGAGCAGAATTCCGAGAGCGACAAAGGTAATCACGCCGGAGACGCGGTGGAGAATGGACGATATTGCAGTAACGGGAAACCGGATCGTCGAGAGATCCAAGTTAACAGGTCTTTGTTTTTTCACGGTTTTGCCCACACAGCTCTTTTTTATTTTGCTTCCTCCGGTCCTGAGTTGCATCAGAGACACAGCGTGTGTTCAGACTGCAACCGCCACCAAAATAGCAACATCCAGTGTTAAATAAAGCGGGTAAAACGCTGGGTGGCTCCTGGTGTCAGGGTGTTCCGGAGACCTGGCCGCAGTATAGGAGGATCACATTCTGATTACAATTCCCCTACAATCTCTTTGGTCACATTTAGGCTGAACAGTGATCACCTTCACGAATTTCACAATTTATACATTTTTAATTATCTGATTTGACAAAGAATCAACATTTCAGTTACAAACAATCGCATTAAAGCCCTATGATGCACAAAAGTTATGGGGATACACTTTCCCCTAAGCTCAAGTTATGTAACATTGCCAATACAAGTTATATAAAGCATCAGGTTATTGGTTACCAAGAAGTTATGTTGTGACAGGAACTTTAACATCCTCGATGTGCAGCATGTCATGCCCCGATGCCACCGAATGGCCCAAATTCAGCGTTTACTCTGTAACCTTGCCTCACCAACGTTACCGTAGAGTGATGCTGGGAAGATTGTGGTTTTATGCAACATGGAGGCTATTCTGGTGTCTAAGATCCTTACCTTAAAGGCGCTATGGAGACGAAATAATGACAGATAAAAAAGTGACGCTAACCCTACAAGATAATACGTCTGTTGAACTGGACGTGATGCAAGGCACGCTGGGACAAGATGTTGTTGATGTCCGCGCCCTTGGCTCACAAGGCCTGTTCACCTTCGATCCCGGCTTCACCTCTACGGCGTCCTGCGAATCTAAAATCACCTTTATTGATGGTGACGAAGGTATTCTGTTACACCGTGGTTTCCCGATTGATCAGCTGGCAACCCACTCAAACTATCTTGAAGTGTGTTACATCCTGCTGAATGGCGAAGCCCCGACCCAAGCCCAGTTTGAAGAGTTCCGCACTACCGTTACCCGCCACACCATGATCCACGAGCAAATCACCCGACTGTTCCACGGCTTCCGCCGCGATTCGCATCCAATGGCGGTGATGTGTGGTGTGACCGGTGCGCTGGCGGCGTTTTATCACGACTCTTTAGACGTCAACATTGAACGTCACCGTGAAATCGCTGCGTTCCGCCTGCTGTCGAAAATGCCGACCATGGCGGCGATGTGCTACAAGTACTCGATTGGCCAGCCTTTTGTGTATCCGCGTAACGACCTCTCTTATGCCGGTAACTTCCTGCACATGATGTTCGCCACGCCGTGCGAAGAGTACAAAGTGAATCCAGTACTGGAACGCGCGATGGACCGTATTCTGATTCTGCACGCCGACCATGAGCAGAATGCTTCAACCTCTACCGTGCGTACCGCAGGATCTTCAGGCGCGAACCCGTTTGCTTGTATCGCCGCCGGTATCGCTTCACTGTGGGGACCGGCGCACGGTGGTGCTAACGAAGCGACACTGCGTATGCTGGAAGAGATCAGCACCGTTGATCATATCCCTGAGTTTGTTAAACGTGCGAAAGATAAGAACGATTCGTTCCGTCTGATGGGCTTCGGCCACCGCGTGTATAAAAACTACGATCCCCGTGCCACCGTGATGCGCGATACCTGTCACGAAGTGCTGAACGAACTGGGCATGAAAGATGATCTACTGGAAGTGGCGATGGAGCTGGAACACATCGCGCTGAACGACCCGTACTTCATCGAGCGTAAACTCTATCCAAACGTCGATTTCTATTCAGGCATCATTCTGAAAGCGATGGGCATTCCGTCTTCCATGTTTACCGTGATCTTCGCGATGGCGCGTACCGTGGGTTGGATTGCACACTGGAAAGAGATGCATGACGAAGGCATGAAAATCGCCCGTCCGCGTCAGCTGTATACCGGTTACACCGAGCGTCCATTCACCTCGGCGCTGGATAAATAAGAGAAAGGCGGCCATCTGGCCGCCTTTTTTATTGCGCTACAACTGGCATCCCGGACACCAATAAAACGGCCGCGATGACAGCATGCCCTTTTCTATCACCGCGCCACACCGCCGACATTTTTTGCCCTGCCGATGAAACACCTCGAAGCGAAACGCTGCCTCTTCGTGATATTTCTTCATGCTGCCACGCATCTGATACGACAAACGCGGCACCGCCAGCATCGCCTCACTTAATGCCGTCAGCTGCTGCTCGCTGAGATCCTGCGCCCGATGCGACGCCAGCAATCCGGCGTGCCACAAAATCTCCACGCGCAGATAGTTGCCGAGGCCGGCTAAAAAGGCCTGATCGAGTAACAAGCCGCTGAACTGGCGACGGCGAAAACGCGGCGACAGCAAACGCTCGCGCACCTCCTCCACCGTTAAACTGGCATCCAGCACATCCGGGCCTACCCGTTGCAAAAACGGATGCGCCGCTAAGGTATCGGCGTTGAGCAGCTCAATATCCGACGCGCTATACAGCAAAATGGTTTTATCTGCGGTAGCGAGCCGTACGCGCAGCTGGCGCGTGGTATTCGGCTGCGTGCCGGTTGGCACCACGCGCCACACGCCGTACAGCTGATTGTGGCTGTAGAGCGTTAGCCCATTGGAGAAGTGGGTGAGCAGCGCTTTACCGCGTGTTTCAAAGGCGTTGATGGTGGCATCCATCAGCGCCGGTTCGTAGGTTTTCAGCTGTGGAAAGGCAAACCACACATCGGTAAGTGGTTTGCCGACCATCGCCTCTGCCAGTTGATCCGCCGCGCGGCGGATCTCCGGTCCCTCAGGCATAAAAACTCCTGTTAATGCGTGGCGCCACCGACGATGCGGATATCATTTTCGGTGCTCAGGATCACCTGCAGCGAAGTTTCCAGCGCCTGAATCACACTTGACGTCGCCATGCTGGCCACACCGGGGTGGTGCACCGCTTGCTCCGGCATATACGGGATGTGGATAAAACCGCCGCGCGCCTTGCTGTTGGTGGTGTGGATCCAGTGCAGCAGGCTGTACATCACGTGATTACAGGTGAAGGTGCCGGCGGTTTGCGATACCGAAGCCGGTACGCCCACTTCGCGCAGCGCGGCAACCATCGCTTTAATCGGCAGCGTGGAGAAGTAGGCCGCCGGGCCATCCGCCTCAATCGGCTGATCGATCGGTTGCTGCTGGTTGTTATCCGGAATGCGGGCGTCATCCACGTTAATCACGACACGTTCAACCGTAATATCGGCGCGGCCACCAGCTTGCCCGACACACAGCACGCGATCGGGTTGAATCTCCTCCAGCGCGCGCGTCAGCACTTGACCGCAGGTGGCAAACACCACCGGCAGCTGGCGTACCACAATGCGCGCACCGGCGATCTCTTTGCCGTCGAAGGTGCGTACTGCTTCCCACGAAGGGTTGATGGTTTCGCCACCAAAGGGCTCAAACGCCGTCATTAACACCGTTTTCATTGCAACCTCACAAGAACATCAGGAAGTAGAGCAGGAAAATATTCACTACCAACAGTAGCACACCGGTTGGCACCTGAGCCTTGATCACCGCGTTACGATCCGGTAGCTCCAGCAGGCGCGCGGGCACGATGTTGAAGTTGGCCGCCATCGGCGTCATCAGCGTGCCGCAATAGCCGGAGAACATACCAATCGCCGCCATGACCGCCGGATTGCCGCCGTGTTGCAGCACCAGAATCGGAATACCAATGCCGGCGGTCACAATCGGGAAGGCAGCGAACGCATTGCCCATCACCATGGTCAGCAAAGCCATACCTACCGCATAGACCGCGACGGCAATCAGGCGATTATCCACCGCCAGATACTGCTCGGTGAGATGCGAAATCGCCGTGCCGACACCGGCGCTGGTGAATAGCAGGCCAAGCGTGGCCAGAATCTGCGGCAGGATAAACGCCCAACCCACCGCATCCAGCAGGCGACGGGTTTCCTGCATCGACTGCAACGGCTTTTCATGGGTAATTTTCAACGCGATCAGCCAGCCCAGCAGGCAACCAATCATCATGGAGAATAGCGTCACCAATGTGGAGTGATTACCTGGACCAAACACGCTGTCCTGCAAACCGGGAATATGGTTAAACGCCAGCACGCCAATCACCGTTACCAGCGGAATCGCCAGCGCTGGCAGGAACAGTTTGTTATGCAGGCGTTTAGCGCTCTCCTGCTTCTGCTCATCGCTACGTTGATGATAACGCCCCAGACGCACGCCACCGAAACCGGCAATCAGCGCCATTAACACCACGGCCACGCCCACGCCGATATGCAACCAGCGGCGGCCAAGTTCAGCATCGCCCGCCCATTGTCCCATCAGCTGATAGGCACCATCACCAATCAGGAAAATCAGACCATACAGCGCCCAGAACAGGCCGGTGGTAAAACGACGCGGGTTAGCGCTGTCACGCCAGGAAAGCACGGCAACCACCAGCAGGATCACGCCTGCCAGCCACATCAAATATTGTTGCTGGAACATTACTTCCCTCCTTTAGCGTTCAACGCCTGCTGGTTCAACGCGCCCAATTCACGCGACAGCTGGCGATCAAGGCGCACCAGACGAGCAGAGTGAATGAGGAAAGCACAAAGGGCGGTCGGAATGCCCCACAACGCGATATGCAGCGGTTCGGTGCTGATACCGGCAGATTCCTGCATAAAGTTATGCATGAAGATAATCGCGCCAAAGGCAACGAAGATATCCTCGCCGAAGAACAGACCGATGTTATCGGTCGCCGCAGACATGGCACGCAGACGATGGCGCACGTCTGGCGGGACGTCACCGTAACGGTTTTCGGTAGCGCCTTCAGCCATCGGCGCCAGCAGCGGACGTACCATCTGCGGATGGCCGCCAAGACTGGTTAAGCCCAGCGCGGCGGTGGCTTCACGCACAAACAGGTAGACGATCAGTAAGCGGCCAGCGGTAGCGGTTTTGATCTGCGCGATCCAGCTTTGCGCACGCTCTTTCAGACCATGACGCTCCAGCAGCCCGATAACGGCCAGCGGCAGCAGCAGAATCAGCGGCAGGTTGCGCGTATTGAGGAAGCCTGAGCCGAGTTTTTCCAGAATGTCTGCCAGCGGCAGATGCGCCGCCAGCCCGGTGACGAAGCCCGCCACAATCACCACCAGCACCGGGTTAAAGCGCAGCACAAAACCCAGAATGATGGCAGCAATACCCAACAGCGGCCAGAGGTTTACCACGTTATCCATGTTGTTCCCTTATGTGAAAAGACAAAGCCCGGCGTGATGCCGGGCAATGAGTAAAACGTTATGCGCTGGAGACAGCAATCTGATGTGTCGCAAAGGCGGCGCGCAGCGTGCGGGCGAACTGCAGCGCGTGTGCGCCATCACCGTGTAAACAGACGGTTTCGGCGTTAACCTTGACCCGTTCTCCGCTGATGCTCTGCACCTGACGCTGCTGCACCATCGCCAGCGTTTGCGCCAGCGCCTGATCGGCATCTTCAATCATCGCGTGCGGCTGGCTGCGTGGCACTAACGCCCCGCTCGCCAGATAGCCGCGATCGGCAAACACCTCTTCGCGGGTGCGCAGACCATGATGCGCCGCCGCCGCAATCGACGCGCTGCCCGCCAATCCCACCAGAATCAATCCGGCATCCACGGCTTTCACCGCGCACGCAATGGCATCCGCCAACTGCGGATCGCCCGCCGCCTGGTTGTACAGCATGCCGTGCGGTTTGACGTGCACCAGCCGTTCGCCTTCGCTCTCCGCAATGCTTTTCAACGCACCAATCTGGTAGATCATCTGCGCATACACGGTTTCTGGCGGCAGCTGCATGGCGGTACGACCGAAGTTTTCCCGATCGGGGAAACTCGGATGGGCGCCAATCGCCACGCCAGACGCTTTGGCCCAGCGCACCGATTGCAGCATGGTTTGCGCATCACCGGCGTGGAAGCCGCAGGCGATATTGGCTGAACTCACCAGCGTCAGCAGTTCCTGATCGCTGGCGCTGCCTTCGCCGAGATCGGCGTTAAGATCAATCTTCATGTGCCAATCCCCAGGCTATTTGGTCGAACGAACGTTGTTGATGCTGTTTGGCGTGAATCGCGTCTTCCAGCGTGCAGTGGATAAAGTGAATCGGTTCGCCGAGACGAATTTGCGCCAGATGATAAAGATCGGCTTCGATGATGCAGGCAATGCGCGGATAGCCGCCGGTGGTTTGTGCGTCCGCCATCAACACAATCGGTTGACCATTGGGCGGCACCTGCACCACGCCGGGCACTAAACCGTGCGACAGCAAATCGCGCGTTGCATCGCGATGCAGTTGACGTCCCTGCAGGCGATAGCCCATGCGGTTACTTTGCGGACTGAGCTTCCACGGGCTACGCCAGAAACCCTGCTGCGCCTCACGCGAGAACTCATTATATTCCGGGCCCGCTAAGGCGCGGATGCGGTTGCCCCACAGCAGCTGACGTACGCCGGCTTTATCTTTGAAGTCGCGCGTCGGTTTGCCCAACGGCAGTTCGTCGCCGTCCTGCAGTTTACGTCCCTGCCAGCCACCAAACGCCGCCTTAAGATCGGTACTCACCGAACCGAGCATTTCCGGCACAGCAAAGCCACCGTTGACCGCCAGATAGCTGCGCATACCGCGCGTTGGCGTTGCCAGCGTCAGCACCTGCCCTTTTTTCACCGGCAGGCGCCAGCCGGTCCAGACCGGTTTGCCATCCAGATCGGCATTGCAGCCCGCACCCGTCAGCGCAAACCAGCCGTCGCGGGTAAACTGCGCTTTAAATTGTCCCAGCACGATTTCCAGCACCGCGCTCTGCTCGGGGTTGCCCACCAGCATATTGGCGGTGCGCATTGCTGGTTGATCGAGCGCGCCGCCCACGCTGATGCCGTATTGGCGGAAGCCGGTGCGGCCGTGGTCTTGTAGCGAGGTCATCATGCCCGCGCGGAGAATTTTCAACATACGCCCTCATGCTGCGGCACAAAGCGCACGCTATCGCCGGGGCGTAACAGTGTCGGTGGATGCTGGAGTGGATCGAACAGGCTAAGCGGTGTGTGACCAATCAGTTGCCAGCCGCCAGGCGCGGCTAACGGATAAATACCGGTTTGGCTGCCGCCGATGCCCACTGAGCCGCTCGGCACAATCACGCGCGGTTCCGCGCGGCGCGGCGTGTGTAAACGCTCATCCAGGCCGCCGAGATAGGGGAAACCCGGCTGGAAGCCGATGAAATAGACCACGTAATCGATGCTGCTGTGCAGTTCTACCGCTTGCTTTGGCGTCATGTTGGCGCGATCCGCCACCACTTGCAGATCTGGCCCGCCTGCGCCGCCGTACACCACCGGGATTTCAACGCGGCGCGATTCCGGCAGCTGCGCTTCGCTCTCTTCCCACCAGCGCTGTAAACGCTCAATGGCGTCCAATGCATTGAGTTGCGGATCGCGCAGCAGCAACGTCAGGTTGTTCATTCCAGGAATCACTTCCTCTACCTGCTCGTGCTGCTGCAGTCGCTGACACAATCCCCAGATGCGCTGCTGGCTGGTCAACGAAACCGGCGGTTCCAGTTCCAGCACCACCGCGCGCTCACCTAGCAGATAACAACGTGCTCGTTGCAAAAACAACCTCCTGGTCAAATTCAAAACATAACGTTGGGTCGCCATTCATGGCGACCGGGCATCACGTTTATGCGTAAAGGCCATAAGTTATGCGAAAGTGACAGAGATGTGTCAACAGATTTGCGCCCTTAACGCAGGTTAAGGGCGTGAAAATGGAAGAATCAGGCAGGATTATCGATGTCGATAAAGGTCACATCAAGGCCATGATGGGCGGCTAACCATTCGCCCAGCGCCTTGATGCCGCCGCGTTCGGTCGCGTGGTGTCCAGCGGCAAAGAAGTGCAAACCTTGTTCGCGCGCGCTGTGAATGGTTTGCTCAGAAACTTCACCGGTAATAAAGGCATCGACGCCAAAGGCTGCCGCGCTATCAATAAAGCCCTGACCGCCGCCGCTGCACCAGGCAACGCGTTTGATCACTGCCGGCGCGTTATCGCCGCAGTGCAGCGGTGTGCGACCTAAACGCTGGGCAATTTTTTCCGCCAGCGCCGCGCCACTTAAAGGTTCTGCCAATTCGCCCCACGGCACCAGCGGCTGAATCTCGCCTTTCACTTCAATATCAAACAGACGCGCCAGCTGCGCGTTATTACCCAACTCGGGATGCGCATCCAGCGGCAGATGCCAGCCATACAGGTTGATATCATTGGCCAGCAGCGTGCGCAGACGCTGGCGCTTCATGCCTTTAATCACCGGCGCTTCGCTTTTCCAGAAGTATCCGTGATGCACCAGCACCGCATCAGCGTTGCGCTTCACCGCTTCATCCAGCAGCGCCTGGCAGGCGGTGACGCCGGTGATGAGGGTTTTCACCTCGGCGCGCCCTTCCACCTGCAAACCGTTCGGCGCATAGTCGCTGAAGGCGCTGTTATTCAGCTGCTGATTGACGATCTGTTCTAACTCGACATTATTCATTACGGCTCCCTGACCGCCTCAAGCCGCGCTGCGAGCGCGCTCAAAGGCGTCTAGTGTCTTTTTACGTGCGTCCTTATGTTCCACGATTGGCGCGGGATAATCGAGTTTCTTGTTATTTTTCTGCGCCCACACCTGCGGCTGATGGATATCGCTATCGGGCACTTCCTTTAATTCCGGCAGCCACTGACGGATAAACGCGCCCTGTTTATCGAAGCGCTCGCCCTGCGTAGTGGGATTGAAGATACGAAAATAGGGCGCGGCATCGGTGCCGGTTGACGCGGCCCACTGCCAGCCGCCGTTGTTGGCGGCCAGATCGCCATCGATCAGTTGCTGCATGAAATAACGCTCACCTTCACGCCAGTCGATCAATAGGTCCTTCACCAGGAAACTGGCGGTAATCATGCGCAAGCGATTATGCATCCAGCCGAGCGTGTTGAGCTGACGCATGGCCGCATCAACAATCGGATAGCCGGTTTTGCCCTGTTGCCAGGCTTTGAGATGTGCTTCGTTTTGCTGCCAATCCACGTTGCGCGTCCAGTCGACAAACGGCTGATGCTTACACAGCGCGGGAAATGCCACCATCAGATGACGATAGAATTCGCGCCAGATCAGTTCGTTCAGCCAGGTAAAAGCCTTGCCTTCGTTGAGCGCATCGGGATGCTCTTTTAATACGCGATGCAGACACTGACGCGGCGACAACACGCCAATCGCCAGATAGGCCGATAACCGGCTGGTACCGTCAATGGCCGGCAAATCACGTTGATCCGGATAATGTTGCACCGCCTGTTTGGCGAAGTGGCGCAGCTGTTTTAATGCGGCCTCTTCACCCGCCGGAAACACGGTTTCATCAAAGGCTTCACAGGGATAATCAAAGGCGGGGATCTTCTTTTTGATGCTGATGGGCGCGCCGTCACGCGCTTTCGGCGCGTGATAGCACTCAGGCAAGCTTTGGTGCAGGCGACGAACAAAAGCTCTGCTGAACGGCGTGAATACCTTGAACATGGTGTTGCTGCCGGTTTGCACGCTGCCCGGCGGCAACAGCAGGCTGTCGTCGAATCCCTGACAAATCACGCTCTGCGCATCCAGACGTTTCTCCGCCTGCACATCGCGTTCTCGTTCGTTGATTTCGTACTGATAGTTGTAGAACAGCGCATCAACTTGCTGCTGCTGGCAAAATTCCACCAGATAATCAATCGAAGCGGCAAAGTCATCACACTGATGGTAGTGCAAAGGAATGCCGCGTTCGGCCAGCGATGCCTGCAACAAAAGGAGATTTTGCTGGATGAACGCCGCCTGCTTTGGCGCCATATGGTGCTGCTGCCACTGCTGCGGTGTAGCGATAAACAGCGCCATCACGTTGGCCTGGCTATCGCGGCAGGCAGCGGCCAGCGCCATGTTGTCATTGATGCGCAGATCGTTGCGCAACCAAACTAAATGGGTGGTCATAAAGCCCCGAAATTATTGGCCGTAGCGCAAACGCAGCGCTTCCGGATAAGGATCAAAATAGCGCTGCTGTGCCAGCCACGGATGCGGATATTCCGCCATGTAGTGTTTCAGCATGGTGATCGGTGCTAACAGCGGCTGTACGCCCTGACGATAACGATCAATCAGTTGCGCCAGCTCCTGCCGCTGCGGCGAACTCAGTTGCGGACGGAAGTAGCCTTGTACATGCATCAGCACGTTGGTGTGATTACGTCGCGATGCCTGATGTGACATCAGGTGCATCAGGCGATTGCGGTACTCAAAGGCGTAATCCTCCAGCGAATCCCACTGATCCATCGCCGCGACAAACCGACCCATTTCGCGATACTCATCCTGCGCGTGAGAAAGCAGCAGCAGTTTGTAGCGACTGTGAAAGGCCATCAGCTTGTGACGTGATAATCCGCTGCGCCACATTTCGTTGAATTCATGCAGCGCGTAAACGCGGCCAATAAAGTTTTCACGGATAGCGTCATCGTGCAGACGACCATCCTCTTCCAGCGGCAGCCACGGCATCTCTTTCTGCAGAAATGCAGTAAACATGCCGGTGCCTGCTTTACGGTTGTTGTTGGTTTCAGGCTCGTAAACGCGGACGCGTTCCAATCCACAGCTTGGCGATTTGGCACACAGAATGTAGCCGCACAGATGATGCAGCGACTTCACCCGCTCAGCAGACCAGCGCTGCATCTGTTCTGTCACCTCTTCGCCGCCCTCTTTACTGAAACAGAGATGGATATTTTCATCGCTCTCTTTTACCAGCCGCAAAGCCGGACGGGGCGTCGGTAAGCCAATCGCCATTTCGGGACATACAGGTTCAAAGCGCACAAATGGCACGAGTTCGTCCGTGGCGAAGGCAAAACGTTTGTGGCCGCCATCAAATCGGACGTTATCTCCGAGCAGGCAAGCGCTGATACCAACAGGAATTTTCTCGCTCATACTTGTACAACCTCAGAAATCTTGTAGAGGTTTTAAGTGTAGCTGAAATGCGCGGGGATAACAGCGGGAACGCGCGGTGGACATGAAAATTATCGATAAAAAAACCCGGCGCTTCGCGGGAAGTCGCCGGGTTAATACTGTGCTGAAATCGCTTACCAGTGAATGCCGGCAGCCGCTTCCGACTGCGCCAGCCAAACCGGTTTAGTGCTGGTTTTGCACCACATACGATGCAGGTAACTGTACAAACGCGCGCGATCCGAGCGGAATAACATCACTGGCAGCGCCAGCAAACCGATTGCTACCACCAGCACGCGGCGCAGTACGATTTTATACAGTGGATATGCTCGATCCATTTTTTGGCCCCCTTGTGGTAAACATTGCGTTGAAATGTGATCTGGTTCAGATATTACCCGTTGTTGTGTAATTTTACTACTCATCCGACCACTATATTTGCGCTTTTATTCATCAATATGTGTTGTGATGAAACTTAGTTACAAAATTGTGAATTCCACGATTTCTTGAAGTTAAAAACTTCGTGACGGACGCCGGGCTGCTTTATTGCTAAAGTGGTGCGTTAACTTTTTTGCCGCTGGAGGCAGCGTGACGACCATCTTGATAGTGGAAGATGAAAAAGAGATTCGCCGTTTCGTGCGCCTGGCGCTGGAGAGCGAAGGCCTGAAAATTGTGGAAGCGGAGCAACTGCAGCGCGGCCTGATTGAAGCGGCAACGCGTAAGCCCGATCTGGTGATCCTCGATCTCGGCTTGCCGGATGGTGATGGCAATGACTTTATCCGTGAAGTGCGCCAGTGGAGCAGCATGCCGGTGATTGTGCTGTCTGCGCGTAGCGATGAGCAGGATAAGATTGATGCGCTGGATGCCGGTGCGGATGATTACCTCACCAAGCCGTTTGGCATTGGTGAACTGCTGGCGCGTGTGCGTGTGGCGCTGCGTCGCCATCAAAGCAGCCAGCCTGAACCGATTGTGACATTTGGCGAAGTGAGCGTCGATTTGGCGGCGCGCCGCGTGCTGCGCAACCAACATGAAGTGCATTTGACGCCGACCGAATTTCGTCTGCTGAGCTTACTGCTGAATAATGCCGGAAAAGTGCTGACTCAGCGTCAATTGCTGAATCAGGTTTGGGGCCCGAATGCGGTGGAGCACAGCCACTATTTGCGCATCTATATGGGCCACTTGCGGCAGAAGCTGGAAGCGAATCCCACCCAGCCCAGCCATTTGCTGACCGAAACCGGTATCGGCTACCGATTTATGCCATAAAAAAAGGCCGCTAAGCGGCCTTTTTCTTAATTGCCCAATCAGGCGTTTTTCAGTACTTCGCTAACAATCTCAACCGCTTCTTTCTCGATTTGCTGACGATGTTCAGCACCCAGGAAGCTTTCGCAGTAGATTTTGTAAGCGTCTTCTGTACCTGATGGACGCGCGGCAAACCAGCCGTTTTCAGTCATTACTTTCAGACCACCGATTGACGCACCGTTACCCGGCGCGGCAGTCAGGCGTGAGGTGATCGGATCACCCGCCAGCGTATCAGCGCTCACCATTTCTGGTGACAGCTTAGACAGCGCCGCTTTCTGTGCCGAAGTCGCCGGAGCCTGCAGACGGTTATAGCTTGGCGCACCAAAGCGCTCTGCCAGCTCGTCATAATGCTGCTGCGGGTTCTTGCCGGTGACCGCGGTGATTTCAGCGGCCAGCAGACACATAATGATGCCGTCTTTATCGGTTGACCAGGCTGAGCCATCGAAACGCAGGAAGGATGCGCCCGCGCTCTCTTCACCGCCGAAACCGAAGCTGCCATCGAACAGACCATCAACGAACCATTTGAACCCAACCGGTACTTCTACCAGCTTGCGGCCAATGTCGTTGACGACGCGGTCGATCATTGCGCTGGAAACCAGGGTTTTACCAACAGCAACCTCTTTGCCCCACTGTGGACGATGCTGGAACAGGTAGTTGATCGCCACCGCCAGATAGTGGTTCGGATTCATCAGACCCGCAGGCGTGACGATGCCATGGCGGTCGTAATCAGGATCGTTGCCAAAGGCCAGGTCGAATTTATCTTTGTATGCCAGCAAGCCGGCCATCGCGCATTCAGATGAGCAGTCCATACGCACCACACCATCTTTATCCAGATGCATGAAGCGGAAAGTCTGGTCGATCGCATCGTTAACGATGGTCAGATCCAGCTTATAGTGCTCAGCAATGCGCTGCCAGTAAGCAATACCGGAGCCGCCTAATGGATCGACGCCAATTTTCAGGCCGGCTTTCTGGATGGCGGCGAAGTCAATCACCTGCGCCAGACCTTCAACATACGGCTGGATCAGATCCTGCTCAACGATGTGACCGCTCGCCCATGCCTGATCCAGCGGCAGACGTTTCACGTCTTTCAGCTCGCCTTTGATCAGCTGGTTAGCGCGATCTTCCACCACTTTGGTGACATTGGTATCAGCCGGGCCACCGTTTGGCGGATTGTATTTGATACCGCCATCTTCTGGTGGGTTGTGCGAAGGCGTGATAACGATGCCGTCCGCCTGCGCGCCGCCGCGTTTATTGTGCTCAAGAATCGCGTTAGAGATCGCAGGCGTTGGCGTATAGCCGTTGTCCTGCTGCACAATCACGTCCACGCCGTTAGCGGCCAGCACTTCCAGCACCGACAGAATCGCCGGCTCAGACAGCGCATGCGTGTCTTTACCGACGTAGCATGGACCGGTGATGCCATTCTTTTTGCGCTCTTCAGCAATCGCCTGCGCGATCGCCAAAATGTGCTGTTCGTTGAAGCTTTGGCGTCCCGCGCTGCCGCGGTGGCCTGAAGTGCCAAATTTCACCGCATGATCCGGATTCGCCACATCGGGCTTCAGGACGTAATACTGCGAGGTTAATTGTGCAACGTTAATCAAATCGCTCTGCTGGGCAGGCTGCCCGGCACGGGGGTGATTGGCCATTGGCGCTTCTCCCTGACGCTTCAGTTAAATGGTGCCGCGAACTTTCTCTGTCAGTTCCTGTGGGAACTGCATAGCCAGCATGATGTGTTCCACCATGCTGCATTTGCGACCTGTATTGGTATTCGTGATCACCCAGTACGGCGTGCCGGGAACATGCTTCGGCTTGGTATGGGTGCCATTTTGCAGCAGCGTGTGCTCGTCGCCCGCAAAGTAGACGCGGGTACGGCCCTGCAACGAGGCAGTCGCTTCAGCAAACGCCGCCGGATCAAGACGATAGAGCGTTGACAGTACCAACATGAAGCGGTTAACCGCCTTATTCTGCTCGGCATATTCATCGGAGAGCAGCAGCTCACGTACCGCGCGTACGCGATCCTGAGGACGCGCTTCGCGGCTGGCAGGTTGCGCTTCTTTCACTGATGCACCAGCGGCGGGCGCAGCAGGTGCGCTCTGTCCGGCGGTGAACTTCAACATGCGGCGCAAAATATCAGAGGCGCTTTCACCAATGTGCTGCGTGTGGCTGGCAATATAACGGTAGAGTTCTTCGTCAACTTCAATCGTTTTCATCTTTTTCCGTACGATTCTGGCAAATGACAGAACCACGCATTAATGCAACGGCCTTAGCAAAATCCAGTCGTGCAAAACGTGAGCGGGTTCTAACATAAGGATTATAAAGTTAAATCCGTGGCAGCCGATAGCGTTGGCAACGTTTCCAGGCAAAAGTCGGAATATGCCCTAATGCCTTCCGGCCTGACTGCTGGACAGGTGAATCCATGATAACCTAAGCCAAGGTCACAACCGTAAGAACTTTAGCCATGATTTTGAACGCCCGTCTGCAAACTGAACAATCTGCCCCCGACGCCACACCGATTCTATTGATCCATGGTCTTTTTGGCAGCCTTGATAACCTTGGCGTGTTGGCGCGTGGGGTGCGTGACGCACGTCCGACGCTGCAGGTTGATGTGCGCAACCACGGCTTGTCGGCACGCAGCGATGAGATGAATTATCACGTGATGGCGCAGGACATCGTCGAAACGCTGGATGCGCACCATATCGATCGCGCGGGTGTGATAGGACACTCGATGGGCGGCAAAATCGCCATGGCGCTCAGTGCCATCGCGCCGGAACGTATCGAAAAAATGGTGATGATCGATATCGCGCCCGTTGATTACCAAACGCGCCGCCATGACGAAATTTTTGCCGCTATTCGGGCCGTGAGCGCCGCGGGCGTCACGCGCCGCAGCGAAGCCGCTGAAGTAATGCGTCAGCATATTGATGAAGAAGGCGTGATCCAGTTCATCCTCAAATCTTTCGCAGAGGGCGAATGGTGCTTTAATGTGCCGGTGCTGTGGGATAACTACAGCACCATTTCCGGCTGGGAAGAGATTCCTGCGTGGCCGCATCCGGCACTGTTTATCCGCGGCGGCGACTCGCCTTATCTGGATAATCAGCATCGCGATGCGATGCTGCGTCAGTTCCCGCAGGCGCATGCACATGTGATCAGCGGAGCTGGACATTGGGTGCACGCCGAGAAACCCGATGCGGTGTTACGCGCCGTTCGGCGTTTTTTTAACCTGTAAAAGCAAAAGCTTGCCGCTTGCGCTTTAGGGTTGGCGTCAGGGAAGGCGCTGGAGTATGATGTCGCGCTAAAAATTTGCCACGGATATTTTTTCACCGTGGTCGGGCCGATAATGTTTTAATCGCGCAGCGCCTTTCCGCCGTTCGCGCCCACTCAGTTTTACAAACCATGGCAAAAGAACAGACAGACCGCACGACGCTTGATCTCTTCGCAGACGAGCGGCGTCCTGGTCGCCCGAAAACCAGCCCGCTGACGCGTGATGAACAGTTACGCATCAACAAACGCAACCAGCTCAAGCGCGATAAAGTGCGTGGGCTGCGTCGTGTTGAGCTGAAGATGTCGAGCGAGGCGGTTGACGCGCTCAGCACGCTGGCCGATCAGCAAAACATCAGTCGCAGCGAATTGATTGAACAAATGCTGCTGGCACAACTCAAACTGTCGTAACACGCGGAGACCGCACGCTGGAACACAAAGTCACGGCTTTACAAGTTCCGCACTTTTTACCGGTCTGCTATTATTCGCATAACTGTGCAGTCAACTGACTTACTTTCACAATCAGGATTCAAGAGGTTACCTAACCCATGGCAATCGTAGGCATTTTCTTCGGCAGCGATACCGGCAACACTGAAAACATTGCAAAGATGATCCAGAAACAACTGGGTAAAGATGTCGCCGAAGTGCATGACATTGCTAAGAGCACCAAAGAAGATCTCGATGCGTTCGACATCCTGCTGCTGGGCATTCCAACCTGGTATTACGGCGAAGCGCAGTGCGACTGGGATGATTTCTTCCCGACGCTGGAAGAGATTGATTTCAATGGCAAGCTGGTAGCGCTGTTTGGTTGTGGCGATCAGGAAGATTACGCCGAATACTTCTGTGACGCGATGGGCACCATCCGTGACATCATCGAGCCTAACGGTGCGGTGATTGTGGGTCACTGGCCAACCGAAGGCTATCACTTCGAAGCCTCTAAAGGCCTCGCCGATGACAAAAACTTCCTGGGTCTGGCAATTGATGAAGATCGTCAACCAGAATTGACCAACGAACGTGTTGAGAAATGGGTGAAGCAGATCTTCGACGAGTTGCAGCTGAAAGAGATTATTGAAGCTTAATTCCCTGCTCTGCCCGATGTGCGCGCTGCCTCACATCGGGCAACGGAATTTCCTATAAAAATAATAGCTACGGTTTTTTAACTTTTCCCCGCAAATCTGTAGAATACCCGCAATGGTCATCCGCTTATTCCTCTGGCAGTAGAATGAGGCTGAGTGAAATGGAATCCAAAACCCAAGCGTCCTGAAGACATTAGTGACGTTATCCTTACAACCTTTGGTGATTAAGGACGTTGCCTTGGTTTTCATTTCACTGCTTGAGTTCTATAATGAGACGCAAATGAGAATGCGCGTTGACCTAAACATTCAAGGCCCCTGCGCCGCAAGTGACTAGCAAAGTAACAGGACAATATCCGCATGACTGACAACAACTCCGCATTGAAGAAGGCTGGCCTGAAAGTCACGCTACCCAGACTGAAAATTCTGGAAGTGCTTCAGGGACCCGGCCCCGAGTCCCATCACGTCAGTGCGGAAGATTTGTATAAGCGCCTGATCGATATGGGCGAAGAGATTGGTCTGGCAACGGTTTATCGCGTTCTTAACCAGTTTGACGACGCGGGCATCGTAACCCGTCATAACTTTGAAGGCGGTAAGTCTGTCTTCGAACTGACTCAGCAACATCATCACGATCATTTGATCTGCCTGGATTGTGGCAAAGTTATCGAATTCAGCGATGAATCAATCGAAACGCGTCAGCGTGAAATTGCTACTCGCCACGGCATCAAGCTTAGCAACCACAGCCTGTACCTGTATGGTCACTGTGCTCTGGGAGACTGCCGCGAAGACGATACGCTCCACGATAAGTAATTGAGTGTGCTATGCAGTATAAAAAAACCGGCTTAAGCCGGTTTTTTTATATCTGAAATCAGGCAACGAGCGTTTCCTGCAAGTAGCGCCAGCGCGGAATGGCGGTGCTGCAATCCAGCACCGCCAGAGAAATGCGGCTCTGATTGGTGCCATTCATCATCTGCAATTCACGATACTGAATCGTGACTTCCTCACTTTGCTGCGAAATGATGGCGTGCTCACTGGTGGCAATTCGCATCCCTTCACGCTGTCCCTGCAACTGGCGAAACAGTGTTTCCATCTCATTAAGATCAAGCTGTTTACCCTGTGGCGTGACCATTTTGAAGTCGGGATGAAAGTACGACAAGAACAGATCAATGCTGTCATCACTGCCTTCTGCCTGATTAAAAATACGTTCGATAAGCTGATGTAAAACCACCACGCTATGTTTGGCTTCCAGGGCGAGACTTGTCATTTTTTATCCTTTGATTACCCGCAGAGCAACGGCTGAGAGCGCATAGCCTACCTGAAAAAAAGTTTTTCACACTGGCAAATGGTTTAATTTTGCTAAAGTCAGAATAGTCGCAAATAAGGAATTAATGGCTAATTGCAGGGAGCAGCATAAAAGGTCGTATCTGGTTAAATCGAGACAATAAAAAAGGGCGATTGCTCGCCCTTTCATGATCATATCGTGCTAGCGACAAAAAATATTAATCGCCGATTTTTGCCCAGGTATCACGTAAACCAACGGTGCGGTTAAACACCAGCTTGGATGGCTGTGAATAGACGCTATCCGCACAGAAATAGCCTTCTCGTTCAAACTGGTACGGCGCCATTGGATCGGCTGCACGCAAACCTGGCTCCACGAAGCCCTGTTTGATTTCCAGTGAGTTCGGGTTGATGGTGGTGAGGAAATCCTCCGCCGCGCCCGGATTTGGCACACTGAAAAGACGATCGTACAGGCGGAATTCCGCTGGCAGCGCGTGAATCGCAGAAACCCAATGGATAACGCCTTTCACTTTGCGGCCATCGGCCGGATCTTTGCTCAGCGTATCAACGTCGCAGGTACAATAGATGCAGGTGATATTGCCCTCATCATCCTTCGCTACTCGCTCGGCACGGATCACGTATGCATTACGCAGACGCACTTCTTTGCCCAGCACCAGACGTTTGTACTGCTTGTTGGCCTCTTCACGGAAATCCGCGCGATCGATCCACACTTCACGACTGAATGGCACTTCTCGCGTGCCCATCTCCGGTTTATTCGGATGATTCGGCATGCTGATGATCTCTTCGTGACCGGCAGGCAGGTTCTCGATCACCACTTTCAGCGGATCCATTACGGCCATCGCACGCGGTGCGTTTTCATTGAGATCGTCACGAATGCACGATTCCAGTGAAGCCATCTCCACGATATTGTCCTGTTTGGTCACACCAATACGGCGGCAGAATTCACGGATGGAAGCGGCGCTGTAACCACGACGACGCAGACCAGATACGGTCAGCATGCGCGGATCGTCCCAGCCTTCGACAACCTTCTCGCTCACCAGCTGAGTCAGTTTACGCTTCGACATAACCGCGTATTCCAGATTCAGGCGTGAAAATTCGTACTGCCGTGGATGAACCGGAATGGTGATGTTATCCAGCACCCAATCGTACAGACGACGGTTGTCCTGGAACTCCAGCGTACAGAGTGAGTGCGTAATGCCTTCAATCGCATCCGAAATGCAATGGGTGAAGTCGTACATCGGATAGATGCACCACTTGCTGCCAGTCTGATGGTGATCGGCAAACTTAATGCGATACAGCACTGGATCACGCATCACGATGAAACTGGACGCCATGTCGATTTTGGCACGCAGACAGGCTTTGCCCTCTTCGAAACCGCCATCGCGCATCTTCTGGAACAGCGCCAGGTTTTCTTCCACGCTGCGATCGCGATACGGACTGTTTTTGCCCGGTGCCGTCAGGGAACCGCGATATTCACGGATCTCATCTGCTGACAGTTCATCAACATAGGCCAGGCCTTTGTTGATCAGCTCAACCGCATAGTTGAACAGTTGGTCGAAGTAGTCTGAGGAGTAATGAATGTTGCCGCTCCACTCAAAGCCCAGCCATTGCACATCACGCTTAATGGATTCAACAAACTCCAGATCTTCTTTTACTGGGTTAGTGTCGTCGAAACGCAGATTGCACTGACCTTGGTAGTCTTGCGCAATACCAAAGTTCAGGCAGATAGATTTCGCATGGCCAATATGCAGATAACCATTGGGCTCAGGCGGGAAACGGGTATGCACACTGTTGTGCTTACCGCTCGCCAAATCTTCGTCGATGATCTGACGAATAAAGTTCGTTGGGCGGGCTTCAGCCTCACTCATCTCAAAATCCTCAAAAACTATAACGGGTGATTTGTACCACGAAGTAACGGAGTATGATCCACAAAGCACAGGAGGGAAACAACCGTTTGTTGGTCGTTTTAAAACAAAAAAGGCAGGAATCGCTTCCTGCCTTCTGGCTCAATCACAAGGACTTAGCCTTTAACCTCGTACAGCGGGGTTTGGCCTGCAACCACTGAACCGGTTGCCAGTAAATTCAGACCAGCGAAATCATCGCTGTTGCTGACCACAACCGGACTGATCATCGAGCGGGCGTTGGCATTGAGGAAGTCTAAATCCATTTCCAGGATTGGCTGACCTGCAGTGACCGTTGTGCCCTCTTCAACCAGACGCGTGAAGCCTTTACCTTCCAGTGCCACCGTATCCAGACCCATGTGCACGACGATCTCGACACCGTTTTCCGCTTCGAGGCAGAACGCATGGTTGGTATTGAAGATTTTCACCACGGTTCCGGCGGTTGGCGCAACCACAGTTTTACCGGTTGGTTTGATCGCCAGACCATCGCCGACTGCCTTACTGGCGAACGCTTCGTCAGGCACATTTTCCAGCGCAACAATGTCACCGGTTACTGGTGCCAGCAGCGTAGCAATCACAGGTTTTTCGCTGTTAAGCACCGCCTGTGATTTCACAGCCGCAGCAGGCGCAGCCGTTGACGCGGCAGCAGATGCCGCAACCGGACCTTTGCTCAGGACAGTTTTCATTGCCATCGCAATGCTTTCCGCCTGAGTACCGACGATGACCTGCACGCTTTGTTTGTTCAGACGAATCACACCGGAAGCACCGAGACGCTTAGCCACACCTTCATTAACCTGCGCAGAATCTTTAACGTTCAAACGCAGACGAGTGATACAGGCATCGATGTGGGTCAGGTTTTCTGAGCCCCCCACCGCCGCAATGTAACGACGTGCCAGCGATTCAGTTTGGCTTTCACCGTTGCCGCTGTTATCGACATTGACGTCATAACCATCAGTTTCATCGCCCGCAGAGAGTTCGCGGCCCGGCGTCATCAGGTTAAATTTCTGGATGGTGAAGCGGAACACCGCGTAGTAGATAACGAAGAACACCAAACCTTGTGGGATCAGCATCCACCAGTGGACCGCCAGCGGGTTACGCGTTGACAGCACCATATCCACCAGACCCGCACTGAAGCCGAAACCGGCAATCCACTGCATGCTCGCGGCGATGAACACAGAAAGACCTGTCAGTGCCGCGTGAATCACATACAGCACCGGCGCCACGAACATGAAGGAGAATTCCAGCGGTTCGGTGATACCGGTAAAGAAGGCTGCAAAAGCCGCCGCCAGCATGATACCGCCGACTTTGGCGCGGTTTTCTGGGCGTGCGCAGTGGTAAATTGCCAGCGCTGCACCTGGAAGACCAAACATCATGATTGGGAAGAAGCCCGCCTGATAACGACCGGTGATGCCTGGAATACCGGTACCTTCAGCGATAGACTGCGCGCCGCCGAGGAATTTAGGAATATCATTAATGCCAGCAACGTCGAACCAGAATACCGAGTTCAGTGCGTGATGCAGACCAACAGGAATCAGCAGACGGTTAAAGAAGGCATAGACGCCCGCACCGATTGAACCCATTTTCTGGATGTGCTCACCAAAGCTCACCAGTCCACCGAAAATGATCGGCCAGATGTACATCAGCACGAAGGCGACGACGATCATCAGGAAGGAGACAAGGATCGGCACCAGACGGCGGCCGCTAAAGAACGACAGCGCTTTTGGCAGCTCAACGTGGCTGAAGCGGTTGTAAACCTCAGCAGAGAGAATACCCACCAGGATACCAACAAACTGGTTATTGATTTTACCGAAGGCGGCAGGCACTTGCTCGACCGGTATTTTCTGAATCATCGCTACCGCAGCCGGTGAACAGAGTGTGGTCACCACCAGGAAGCCGACGAAGCCGGTTAACGCTGCTGCACCGTCTTTATCTTTTGACATACCGTATGCCACACCAATGGCAAACAGCACGGACATGTTGTCGATGATCGCCGAACCGGATTTGATCAGCAGTGCCGCCAGCGCATTGCCTGCGCCCCAACTATCTGGATCGATCCAATATCCAACACCCATCAAGATTGCCGCTGCCGGCAGAGTCGCTACCGGCACCATAAGCGCGCGGCCGACCTTTTGCAGATATCCTAATACACTCACCTTATTCTCCCCCTATGAGACTGGCGTTTTGCCGTGGCGCAGGTTGATTTTATTATCCCGTCGCCCGGTACCTTGATGACACTTTTCACCACGAGGCGCAGTGTAAAGATAAATTAATTCGCCTCGCAAATTAAAACCACTACAACTGTGACTTTAATCACCAAAATGGTGGTTTGATAATGCGAAATGCTAGCCAGCACCTCAAACTTATTTTATGATGAAAAATATCGAATCGCACTTTTCCCGGATGGCTACGCTTAAACGCATTACGCTTAAAGGCAGAAAACTGTCAGAGAAACGGCAACTCCACATTTCCAATCTTAATTGAGGTGAAGACATGAGACTGATCCCGTTGGCCACACCGACCCAAGTGGGTAAATGGGCCGCACGCCACATTGTTAACCGCATTAATGCGTTTAAGCCTAGCGCAGAACGTCCTTTCGTGCTGGGTCTGCCAACCGGTGGAACACCACTGGAAGCTTACAAGCACCTGATTGACATGCACAAAGCGGGCCAGGTTAGTTTCGAGCACGTTGTCACCTTCAATATGGATGAGTACGTTGGCCTGCCAAAAGAGCATCCGGAAAGTTACCACAGCTTTATGTACCGTAACTTTTTCGATCATGTTGATATTAAACCGAAAAATATCAATCTTCTGAATGGCAATGCCGAAGATATTGACGCAGAATGTCGTCAATACGAAGAGAAGATCCGCGCTTACAGCAAAATTAACCTGTTTATGGGCGGCGTGGGCAACGACGGTCACATCGCCTTCAACGAACCGGCTTCTTCACTCTCCTCACGTACACGCATCAAAACCCTGACGCACGACACGCGCATCGCAAACTCACGTTTCTTTAACGGTGATGTGGATCAGGTGCCGAAATATGCTCTGACGGTCGGTGTCGGTACGCTGCTGGATGCCGAAGAAGTGATGATTCTGGTTACCGGCCATCTGAAAGCGCAAGCGCTGCAGGCGGCGGTTGAAGGTAACGTCAACCACATGTGGACCATCAGCTGCCTGCAGCTGCATGCCAAATCTGTCGTGGTCTGTGACGAGCCCGCCACCATGGAACTGAAAGTCAAAACCGTGAAATATTTCCGCGAAATGGAAGCGGAAAATATGAAAGGTGTGTGAGAACACGTTGTAATAAAACCTGCTGCGTTCAGGCAGCAGGCTTAGCTGGGAGAGAAACGATGTACGCATTAGTAAACGGCCGAATTTTTACCGGTCATGAAATACTGGACAATCATGCGGTTGTGATTGCGGATGGCCTGATTGAGCGCGTGTGTCCGCGTGATGCCCTGGACGCGGCAATTGCACAGCAGGATGTGGCTGGTGCGTTTATCGCTCCTGGTTTTATTGATTTGCAGCTCAACGGCTGCGGTGGCGTGCAGTTCAACGATGACATCAATGCACTGAGCGTTGAAACGCTGGAGATCATGCAGCGCGCCAACGAGAAGTCAGGCTGCACCAGCTATCTGCCGACGCTGATTACCAGCACCGATGCGCTGATGAAACGCGCCGTCGAAACCATGCGCGCCTATCTGGAAAAGCATCAGAATCAGGCCATCGGCCTCCATCTGGAAGGTCCGTGGCTGAATAAAGCCAAGAAAGGCACGCACAATCCTGAACTGATTCGTTTGCCGGATGCCGAGCTGGTAGATTTCCTGTGCGCCAATGCCGATGTCATTACTAAAGTCACTCTGGCACCTGAAAATGCAGGCAGCGAAGTGATTCGTAAGCTGCGCAATGCCGGCATCATTGTTTCAGCCGGTCACTCCAACGCAACTTATGAAGAATCAAAAATTGGCTTCAGCGCGGGCGTCAGTTTTGCCACGCATCTTTATAATGCTATGCCAACCTTTGCCGGACGTGAGCCAGGTCTGATCGGTGCGCTGTTTGATTCGCCTGATGTATACTGCGGCATCATTGCGGATGGTTTACATGTCCATTACGCTAATGTGCGCAATGCAAAACGCATTAAAGGCGACAAACTGGTGTTAGTGACGGATGCCACAGCACCGGCGGGCGCGTCGATTGATCAATTCATTTTTGCAGGCAAAACAATATACTATCGCGATGGCCTGTGCGTTGACGAGAACGGTACGCTCAGCGGTTCTGCCTTGACCATGATTGAAGCGGTGCAGAACAGCGTTGAACATTGCGGTATCGCTCTTGATGAAGCGCTGCGTATGGCGACGCTCTATCCGGCGCAGGCGATGGGTGTGGAGAAGCAGTTAGGCACGGTCGAAGCAGGAAAAGTCGCCAACCTGACTGTCTTTACCCGCGATTATCAAATCACTAAGACGTTCGTCAACGGAGACAGCGTCCTCAGCGAGTAAGCATTGAATGACCACTGGCGGCCAGTCTCAAATAGGAAATGTTGATCTTGTTAAACAACTTAATAGTGCAGCCGTCTATCGGCTAATCGATCAACAGGGGCCGATTTCGCGCATTCAGATTGCCGAACACAGTCAACTTGCGCCCGCCAGTGTCACCAAAATTACCCGCCAGCTCATCGAGCGCGGCCTCATCAAAGAGGTGGAGCAACAGGCCTCCACCGGTGGGCGTCGCGCCATCTCCATCATTACTGAAACCCGGCATTTTCATACTATAGGCGTGCGCTTAGGGCGTAATGACGCCACGTTGACGCTGTTTGATCTGAGTGGGAAATCGCTGGCGCAGGAAGATTATCCGCTGCCGGAGCGCACCCAGGAAACGCTGGAGAATGCGCTGTTCAATGCCATCAGCGCCTTTATGGCGGCGCATCAGCGGAAGATTCATGAGCTGATTGCCATTTCAGTGATTCTGCCCGGTTTGGTCGATCCCATTAACGGTATCATTCGCTATATGCCGCACATCGCGGTAAGTCACTGGCCTCTGGTTTCCAGCCTGAAAAAACGCTTTAACGTCACCAGCTTTGTGGGCCATGACATTCGCAGCCTGGCGCTGGCCGAGCACTACTTCGGTGCAAGTCGCGATTGCGCAGACTCCATTCTGGTGCGTTTGCATCGCGGAACCGGTGCCGGAATCATCGCCAACGGCCATATTTTCCTCGGCAGTAACGGTAACGTCGGCGAGATTGGCCATATTCAGGTTGATCCATTGGGTGAACGTTGCCACTGCGGCAACTTTGGCTGCCTGGAAACCATTGCAGCGAACGGTGCGATTGAAAACCGCGTGCGCCACCTGTTGAACCAAGGCTATCCCAGTTCATTAACCTTGAATGACTGTCTGATGCCGCAGATTTGCCGCGCCGCTAACCACGGCGACGCGCTGGCGTGTGAAGTGATTGAGTATGTCGGCCGCTATTTAGGAAAGGCGATTGCTATCGCCATCAACTTGTTTAATCCACAAAAAGTGGTGTTAGCCGGTGAAATTACTGAAGCCGATAAAGTGCTGTTTCCTGCCATTGAAGGGTGCATTAACACGCAGACGCTTCCCGCTTTCCGTAAAAACTTGCCGGTGGTGCGTTCCGAGCTCGATCATCGCTCGGCTATTGGCGCCTTTGCGCTGGCAAAACGCGCTATGCTGAATGGCATTTTGCTGCAACATCTGCTGGAAGAGTAATCACCAGCCTGCTTTTTTAGCGGGCCCGACCGGATGCAATTTATGACGATTAAAAGCGTAATCTGTGACATCGACGGCGTGTTGATGCACGACAATACCGCCGTTCCCGGCGCGAACGAATTTCTGCAGCGCATTCTGGCGAAAGATATGCCGTTGGTGGTGTTGACCAACTATCCTTCGCAAACCGCGCTGGATCTAGCGAACCGTTTTGCCAACGCTGGCATTGACGTCCCCGATTCAGTGTTTTACACCTCGGCGATGGCGACCGCCGATTTCCTGCGCCGCCAGGAAGGGAAAAAAGCCTACGTGATCGGTGAAGGTGCGCTGATTCATGAGCTGTATAAAGCCGGCTTCACCATCACTGATGTCAATCCAGATTTCGTCATCGTTGGAGAAACGCGCTCCTTCAACTGGGAGATGATGCATAAAGCCGCTTTCTTCGTGGCCAATGGCGCACGTTTTATCGCCACCAATCCCGATACGCACGCGCGCGGCTTTGTTCCGGCGTGCGGAGCGCTCTGCGCGGGCATCGAAACCATTTCCGGCCGTAAACCGTTTTATGTCGGCAAGCCGAGTCCGTACATCATGCGCGCAGCGTTAAACAAGATGCATGCGCATTCGGAAGAGACGGTGATTGTCGGCGATAACTTGCGCACAGACATTCTGGCAGGCTTCCAGGCGGGTTTGGAAACCATTCTGGTGCTGTCTGGCGTATCCACGCTGAGTGATATTGATGCCATGCCTTTCCGCCCGGATTGGATTTATCCGTCGGTTGCCGATATCGACCTGTTCTGAACCCAGTCATCACCTCTTCTTATAGCCCTGCTCATGCAGGGCTTTTGTTTTTTCTGGGGTTAAGCCTGAGTTTGCCGCTCGCAGCATGACCACAAAATGAACAAAAAGGCCATTTCATTAGATGACATCTAAAATAACCACGCACAAAGTGAATAATATTCAATATTACTTGCCCATCAACATTCTTTTTATCAAAGAATCGCAATTTTGCTTGCGCTAACACCACCATTTAGCGCATTTTCTTATGCATCACGCAGTCAAGGCTGCCGGACAAACGTAGAAATAACTTCGCCACAAGGTGAGATCAGGAGTCAGTTATGTGTTCAATTTTTGGTGTGCTGGATCTGAAAAGCGATCCTATTGAGCTGCGCAAGAAAGCGCTGGAATCTTCTCGTCTGATGCGTCATCGCGGCCCGGATTGGTCAGGTGTTTATGCAGATGATAAAGCCATTCTGGTGCATGAGCGTCTGTCGATTGTTGACGTTAACAACGGCGCACAACCGCTGTATAACGCTGACCACACCCACGTACTGGCTGTTAACGGCGAAATTTACAACCATCAGGCGCTGCGTGCGGAGTTGAGCGATCGTTACGCTTTCCAGACCGGTTCTGACTGTGAAGTTATTCTCGCGCTGTATCAGGAAAAAGGCGTCGATTTCCTCGACGAGCTGCAAGGCATGTTCGCCTTCATCCTGTGGGACAGCGTGAAGCAACAATATCTGATTGGCCGCGATCACATCGGCATCATCCCGCTGTATATGGGCAACGACGAGCACGGCAACCTGTATGTCGCTTCCGAGATGAAAGCACTGGTACCGGTGTGCCGCAGCATCAAAGAATTCCCGCCGGGAAGCTACATGTCGAGTGCCGATGGTGAAATCCGTCGTTACTGGCAGCGTGACTGGATGGAATATTCCGCCGTTGAACACAACACCACGGATGCCGCCGAACTGAAGCATGCGCTGGAAGAGTCCGTAAAAAGTCACCTGATGTCTGACGTGCCTTACGGCGTGCTGCTGTCCGGCGGTCTGGACTCATCCATCATCTCTGCCGTGACCAAACGCTTTGCTGCCAAACGTGTAGAAGATGCGGATAAGAGCGATGCATGGTGGCCGCAGCTGCACTCCTTCGCGGTTGGCCTGGAAGGTTCTCCAGACCTGAAAGCGGCGAAATCGGTCGCAGAACACCTTGGCACCGTGCACCACGAAATCCATTTCACCGTGCAGGAAGGTCTGGATGCGATTCGTGACGTGATTTACCACATCGAAACCTATGATGTGACCACCATTCGCGCCTCTACGCCGATGTATTTAATGTCGCGTAAGATCAAAGCGATGGGCATCAAAATGGTGTTGTCCGGTGAAGGTGCAGATGAAGTCTTTGGCGGCTACCTCTATTTCCATAAAGCGCCAAATGCCAAAGAATTCCACGAAGAGAACGTGCGTAAACTGCTGGCTCTGCACATGTTTGACTGTGCTCGCGCCAACAAAGCGATGTCCGCATGGGGCGTGGAAGCGCGTGTGCCGTTCCTCGACAAGAAATTCCTCGACGTGGCGATGCGCATCAACCCGGTAGACAAACTGTGCGGCAGCAACGGCAAGATGGAAAAACACATCCTGCGTGAATGCTTCTCTTCTTATCTGCCAGAGAGCGTGGCGTGGCGCCAGAAAGAGCAGTTCTCAGACGGTGTTGGCTACAGCTGGATCGATACGTTGAAAGAAGTGGCGGCGAAGCAAATCACTGACCAACAGCTGTCGACTGCGCACTTCCGCTTCCCGTACAACACGCCGAACTCGAAAGAAGCGTATCTGTATCGCGAGATCTTTGAAGAGTTGTTCCCGATCGCCAGCGCTGCTGAGTGTGTGCCGGGCGGTCCATCGGTGGCCTGCTCTTCTGCTAAAGCGATTGAGTGGGATGAAGCCTTTAAATCAATGGATGACCCTTCAGGCCGTGCCGTTGGCGTGCATCAGTCAGCGTACAAATAAGGTTTTTACTCAACAAGATAAGGGGCTCATTCGAGCCCCTTTTTTATGCAATCTATCGTACAACCTTTGAAATTTGCCGAATAAATCACCAGCCTGGTTACAAGCCAGACAAACAGGCGTTTTAAGGCGAAAAACGGCAAAAAAATTGTTGACGCTACAAGACTCAATACGCATAATGCGCCCCGCAACGCCGATGAAGGTTACGCGAAAAAGATGGCTACGTAGCTCAGCTGGTTAGAGCACATCACTCATAATGATGGGGTCACAGGTTCAAATCCCGTCGTAGCCACCATCTTTTTGCGGGAGTGGCGAAATTGGTAGACGCACTAGATTTAGGTTCTAGCGCCGCAAGGTGTGCGAGTTCAAGTCTCGCCTCCCGCACCATTTCAGTCTTCGGCAGCCGGATGGGGTATCGCCAAGCGGTAAGGCACTGGTTTTTGATACCAGCATTCCCAGGTTCGAATCCTGGTACCCCAGCCAATCCGGATTATGTTGTGGATACAAAATCGACGAATGGGATATCGCCAAGCGGTAAGGCACCGGTTTTTGATACCGGCATTCCCTGGTTCGAATC
>NZ_DALYOQ010000052.1:0-32552 GCF_031974595.1 Pantoea sp. CTOTU46764
CTTCGGGTTATGAGCCCGACGAGCTACCAGGCTGCTCCACCCCGCGTCCGTGGATGCGCACTATACTCTGGACGCGCGGCGATGCAACCCCTTTTTGAGACAAAACGCCAAATTTACAGTCAGTTGATGAATAAACTCGCCATCGGGTGAATTATTGTACAGATGTGAGCGTGACCGCTTAGGGCAGATTTCAATCTCTCTGTCCCTTTGCTATCTTCGCCGGGCAAACAATCGATAAAAAGAGAAGGTTATGAAAGGACATTGGGCGAAGTATGCACTTACTGGCGCATTTATCGCGCTGTTAGCGGGCTGTAGTTCCAAACCGACCGACCGCGGTCAACAATATATTGATGGCAAGCTGGAGCAACCGCTCGGGTTGGTCAATCAGCCGAATGCCAAAGGGCGTCCGGTGAACGGTAAAGACTTTGGCGATCAGGTGGTGCAGATTCAAACCGCCTCTTCTGGCCTGTTTGGGCGCAACAACGGCACCTACAGCGCAGTGCAAAACTGGCTGCTGTCCGGCGCCGATACGCGTCAGCTTAATCAGTTTGGTTTGAATGCCTACCAGATGGAAGGCACCGACAATTACGGTAACGTGCAATTCACCGGCTACTACACGCCGGTCGTGGAAGCGCGTTATACCCGTCAGGGCGAGTTCCAGTATCCGATTTATCGTATGCCGCCGCGTCCGCGCGGACAGAAGCTGCCGAGTCGCGCTTCTATATATAGCGGCGGGCTCGACGATCGCTACATCATTGCTTACAGCAACTCGCTGATCGATAACTTCATGATGGATGTGCAGGGCAGCGGCTACGTTGATTTTGGCGATGGCCGTCCGCTGCGCTTCTTTGGCTACGGCGGCAAAAATGGCTGGGCTTACCACAGCATAGGTAAAGAGCTGATCGATCGCGGTGAAGTGAAGCGCGAAGATATGTCGATGCAGGCGATTCGCCAGTGGGCGCAAGAGCATTCGCCACAGGAAGTGCGTTCGGTGCTGGAAACCAACCAATCCTTCGTCTTCTTTAAACCGGAAGAGTATGTGCCGGTGCGCGGTGCCAGCGCGGTACCGCTAATTGCCAAAGCCTCTGTTGCCTCCGATCGTTCACTGATTCCAGCCGGAACCGTGCTGTTAGCGGAAGTGCCGCAGCTGAACGAGAAGGGCAAGTTCAATGGCAAATATGAGATGCGCCTGATGGTGGCGTTGGACGTGGGCGGCGCGATTAAAGGCCAGCACTTCGATATCTATCAGGGCGTTGGCCCCGATGCGGCGCATCTGGCCGGTTTCTACAACCATTATGGCCGTGTCTGGGTGTTGAAAGCCGCGCCGGGCACCGGTCAGCCGGTGTTCAGCAACCCACAAAATGGCAACAACGGTTCGCTGCTGTTAGGTTCTAATTAATGTCCCGTTTTAGCGGAAAGGTTTGGTTATGACAGTAGTCAGCGACGCCTGGCGACAACGTTTTGGCGGCACGGCGCGTCTTTATGGGCAGGACGCGCTACAGCGTTTTGCCGATGCGCATTTTTGCGTGATTGGTATTGGCGGTGTGGGATCGTGGGCGGCGGAAGCGTTAGCGCGCACCGGCATCGGTAAAATCACCCTGATTGATATGGACGATGTCTGTATCACCAATACCAACCGCCAGATTCATGCGCTGCAGGGCAAAGTGGGTCAGGCGAAAACCGAGGTGATGGCGGAACGTATGCGCGCCATCAATCCGGAATGCGAAGTGATCTGTATCGATGACTTCATCACGCCGGAGAATACCGCCGAACTGTTATCAGCGGGGTTTGACTACGTGATTGATGCGATTGATAGCGTGCGCCCTAAAGCCGCGTTGATTGCCTGGAGTCGTCGCAACAAGATTCCGCTGATTACCACCGGCGGCGCGGGCGGTCAGATCGATCCCACGCAGATCCAGGTTAGCGATCTGGCGAAAACCATTCAGGATCCGCTGGCGGCTAAGCTGCGTGAGAGATTGAAAGGGGAGTTCGGCGTGGTGAAGAACAGCAAAGGCAAGCTCGGCATCGACTGCGTGTTCTCAACGGAAGCACTGATGTATCCGCAGCCGGACGGCAGCGTGTGCACTTCACGCTCCACCGCCGAAGGGCCGAAACGGATGGATTGTGCCGCCGGATTCGGCGCGGCGACCATGGTGACCGCCACTTTCGGGTTTGTGGCGGTTTCTCACGCGTTGAAGAAGTTTCTGGCGAAAGCGGCGCGTCAAACGGCCTGAGTATGCTGACGCGCAGCGCGTTGCACCGCATCCGCCAGCGCCTGTAAGCCGCTGCTGCGCGACGCACTCAGCTGCGCACGCAGCCCTAACGTATCAAACAACGCCAGCGGATCTTGCTGCAGCAAGTCGGCTGGCGTTTTGCCTTCCACCGCCGTCAGCAAAACCGCCAGCAATCCACGTACGATGCGTCCTTCGCTGTCGCCATAAAAGTGCAGCGTGCCGTTGTTCAACAATTGGCTGCTGAGCCACACGCGATTTTCACAGCCCGTGAGCTCGATATTCGGCGTTTTCAACTCCTCCGCTAACGCAGGCAGCTGGCGGCTGAGCTGGATCAACTGACGATAACGATCTTCCCACTGATGAAAATGGGTGAATTTTTCCGTCAGGCTGGCTGCGGTGATCAGATCGCCGAACGGATGCGGGGCGAGCAGAGTTGATGTCATGGGCTTATTCACTCAGTAAGTCGACGGCATGGCGCATGGCGCGCACCAGCGCATCCACGTCCTGCAAATTATTATAGGGGGCGAACGAGACGCGCAGCGTGCCGGTGACGCCAAGCGCCGCCATCAGCGGCTGCGCGCAGTGCTGTCCAGCGCGTAACGCGATGCCGTGCTCCGCGAGCAGCGTGACGATGTCGCTGTGATGAATGCCGGCAATATCAAACGCCAGCAGGCTGGCATTGCCACAGCGGAAGCTGCGGAAACCGGGGATCTCGCTCAATTGCTCTTCGGCCAGACTCGCCAGCTGCTGGCTCCACATTTCAGCCTTTTTGCCATCATGCTGCGTCAGCCACTCCAGCGCGGCACTCAAACCCACCACGCCCGCAACGTTAGGCGTTCCAGCCTCAAAACGCCACGGCACCGGCTGCGGCGTGAAACCGTTAAAGTCGACCTGCGTCAGCATTTTGCCGCCGCCTTGCCATGGATCCATCGCTTCCAGCAATTCCGCCTTGCCATACAGCACGCCAATGCCCATCGGGCCGTAAAGTTTATGGCCTGAAAAGGCATAGAAATCAATATCCAGCGCCTGCACATCCGGCGGACAATGCACCACGCCTTGTGCGCCATCTACCATCACTTTGGCGCCGACGTCATGGGCTAAAAGGATCGCCTGCGCCAGATCCGGACAGCCGCCGGTGACGTTCGACATCTGGCCAACGGCTAACAATCGGGTGCGTGAATTGAGCAACGCCGGCAGCTGCGCAATGTCCGGTAGACGATCGGCGCCCAGCGGCCATTTCACCACTTTCGCGCCCGCCGCTTTTGCCACCATTAGCCACGGCACCAGATTGGCGTGATGTTCGGCTTCGCTAACTACGATTTCATCGCCAGCCTGCAGTCGCGGCGCCAGCCAGCTGTTCGCCACCAGATTTATCGCTTCGGTGGTACCGCGCGTCCAGACAATCTGCCGATCGTCCGCAGCATTGAGCCAGCGCGCCACTAAACCGCGCGCCTGTTCGTACTTTTCGGTTAATGCGCGAGCGGCAGCGAACTGGCTACGATGCACGGTGCCCGCGCTTAAGCTGTAGAACTGTGCAGTTGCGTCGATCACCGCCTGCGGCTTGAGCGCAGTGGCCGCGCTATCGAGGTAGATACCGGCATCGCTCATTGCGGGGAACTGCTGGCGGAAGGCGCCTGGGGAAAAAATGGTCATACTCAGCCCACTGTTAATCATATTAGGACCAGGCTGAAAGCTGGCCCGTTGCCTGGCAAAGCTGGAAAAGCGCGTTATGCTAATTATTGCAAGGTTTGAACCGAAACCCGCATAACGCGTCGCTATTCACAGTCGATTTCACTGGCGCTACCTTTGGTGAGCGCATGCGGGTGGTTTAATGCAATCAATCTGCAAGGAGAAATAAGATGAATAAACTCACCGCAGTGCTGGCCGTATGTACTCTGGCCTTTACCCTGTCCGCATGTTCCAGCAATTACGTGATGCACACTAATGATGGTCGCACCATCGTCGCCGACGGCAAACCTAAAGTTGATGATGAAACCGGTATGATCAGCTATCAGGATGCCAATGGCAACAAGCAGCAGATTAACCGCTCTGACGTTAAAGAGATGGTAGAGATGGGGCAGTAAACAGGTAAAAAAAAGCACCGCAATTTGCGGTGCTATTTAAAATCACTATGGACAGACAGGGTAAATCTACAGGAATTAAAAGCTTGATCTGCAAGCGGCAGATCAAAATGCAAACACAACATCACGACCACAAGCCAAAAGCTCTCCAAAAGTCTGCGATCTCTCGCACGTTTCCAGAAATCTTTTCGTTCCGGCTCAGGAAGTGCGGCAACTATAGGTATTTGCTGGAGCTTCCTCAACGGACAAATTATAATGTCTCGGATTAAAAAAACTAATACGTAGCGACTTTGTATAAGTTGAAGTATTACCTTGTCAATCCGGATACGGAAAACCATGTCTAAACGCCTTCCGCCGCTTAATGCTTTACGCGTCTTCGATGCTGCTGCCCGTCATTTGAGCTTCACCAAAGCCGCTGAAGAGCTGTTTGTTACCCAGGCTGCTGTCAGCCATCAGATCAAATCTCTGGAAGATTTCTTAGGTTTAAAGCTGTTTCGACGGAGGAATCGTTCGCTTTTACTGACAGAAGAAGGTCAAAGCTACTACTTAGACATTAAGGAGATTTTCTCAGCCCTAAACGATGCAACGCGCAAGTTGCAGGCGCGCAGCGCCAAAGGTGCACTTACCGTCAGTTTGCTGCCGAGTTTCGCCATTCAGTGGCTGGTGCCTCGCCTTTCCAGCTTTAATATGGCTTATCCGGGCATCGACGTGCGTATCCAGGCGGTGGACCGTGATGAGGAGAAACTGGCGGATGATGTTGACGTGGCGATTTTCTACGGTCGCGGCAATTGGCCAGGTCTGCGGGTTGAGAAATTGTATGCCGAATATTTGCTGCCGGTCTGCTCACCAATGTTGCTGACCGGCGACAATCCGCTCAAATCACCGGCTGATTTGGCGCACTGCACGCTGCTGCATGATGCATCGCGCCGCGACTGGCAATCTTATACGCGCCAGCTGGGATTGCAGCACATTAATGTGCAACAGGGCCCGATCTTCAGCCACAGCGCCATGGTGCTGCAGGCGGCGATACATGGTCAGGGCGTGGCGCTGGCAAATAATGTGATGGCGCAGAGTGAGATTGAAGCTGGTCGTCTGGTGTGTCCTTTTAATGACGTATTAGTCAGTAAAAATGCTTTTTATCTGGTTTGTCATGACAGCCAGGCAGAACTGGGTAAAATAGCCGCCTTTCGTCAGTGGATCCTGGAAAAAGCGGCCAATGAACAAGAAAAATTCCGTTTTCGCTACGATCACTAATGCATCGATGGCTGCACAGTGATGTGCGCATTACCTTGAGGATTCTTTGATGTCCAGTCGTGCCATGTTTGTTTTTGCTGCTATCAGTGGATTTCTGCTGGTGGCGTTTGGTGCTTTCGGGGCGCATGTGCTGAGCAAATCGCTTGGCCCGGCCGAAATGGCGTGGATACATACCGGCCTCGAATATCAGGCGTATCACACGTTGGCGGTGATCGGCTTGGGTGCCGCCATGCTGCGCCGCGCTAATATCTGGTTTTACTGGAGTAGCGCTGCGATGGCGCTCGGTACCGTGTTGTTCAGTGGCAGCCTCTATTGTCTGGCGCTGTCGCACATGAAGTTTTGGGTTTTTGTTACGCCAGTGGGCGGCTTGTGCTTCCTTATTGGCTGGTTCTTGATGTTGATTGGCGCACTGCGTCTGAAACGAAAGGCAGATCGCCATGAATAAAGTTTTACTCTATTGCCGTCCGGGATTTGAGAAAGAGTGCGCGGCAGAAATCAGCGCGAAAGCAGCTGAACGCGAAATTTACGGCTTCCCGCGCGTCAAAGATGACTCGGGTTACGTGCTGTATGAGTGCTATCAGCAGGAAGACGCTGAAAAGCTGATCCAAACGCTGCCGTTTGCCGAGCTGATCTTTGCGCGTCAGATGCTGGTGGTGGGAGAGCTGCTGCGCGATTTGCCGCCAGAAGATCGCATTACGCCGATTGTCGGCATGCTGACCGGTGTGGTGGAGAAGGGCGGCGAACTTCGCGTTGAAGTGCCGGACACCAATGAAGCCAAAGAGCTCACCAGGTTCTGCCGTAAATTAACCGTACCGCTGCGTGCCAGCCTGCGTGAAAGCAAAATCCTGCTTAATTACGAAACGCCGAAGCGTCCGGTGGTGCATGTGTTCTTTATTGCGCCGGGCACCTGCTACGTTGGCTATTCGCTGCCGGAAAACAACTCACCATTCTACATGGGCATCCCGCGCCTGAAGTTCCCGTCCGATGCGCCGAGCCGTTCCACGCTCAAGCTGGAAGAGGCCTTCCACGTGTTTGTGCCGGCGGATGAGTGGGATGAGCGTTTAGCCAGCGGCATGTACGCCGTCGATCTTGGCGCTTGCCCCGGCGGCTGGACCTATCAGCTGGTGAAACGCAGCATGTGGGTATTTGCGGTGGATAACGGTCCGATGGCGCCAAGCCTGATGGATACCGGACAAGTCACGCACTGCCGCGAAGATGGTTTTAAATTCCGTCCGCCGCGTACCAATATCAGCTGGCTGGTGTGCGACATGGTGGAAAAACCGGTGCGCGTAGCGAGCCTGATGACCGAATGGCTGGTGAATGGCTGGTGCCGTGAAGCGATCTTCAACCTTAAGCTGCCCATGAAAAAGCGCTACGAAGAAGTCACGCAGAACCTGGCGATGATTGATGACGCGCTGAAAGCGCAGGGCATAAATGCCCAGATTCAGGCACGTCAGCTCTATCACGACCGCGAAGAAGTCACCGTTCACGTACGCCGGTTGTGGGCGGCAGTGGGCGGCCGTCGCGACGAGCGCTAGTCCGGCTTCATACTTTGCGCTACAGCGGTCCTGCTTCATACTTTGCACTACAGCGGCGTTGGCTGCGTTTGCTCGCCCCGGTCACATACTGATGTATGCTCCCGGGGACTCGCGCACTTGCCGCCTTGCTGTAGCGCAAATTATTTCGCAGGACATCTGTTTTGTAGGGTCGCCATTTATGGTGACCTGGTGCGCATGAATGCACACCCTTACAGATGGTTCGTAGGGTCGCCATATATGGTGACCGCTATTTCGTTTGATATCTCAATGTATTGAGATTGCCTTGTAACACCAAATCCCGTTTTAACGTCGAGACCTTGCGGCAGATTTCTGCCATTTCCCGCTGTTCCTGCAATTTCCCCTGCCACTTGCTCGGCACCTGATCCCATTGCTGATAAATCGCCTCCAGCGAACCAAACTGCATTAACAGCTCACGGGCGCTTTTCGGGCCAATGCCGGATACGCCGGGAATTTTACTGCTGCTGATACCGCACAATCCCCAGTAATCGGGCAACTGCGTGGGCGAAACGCCAAACTCTTGCTCGATAAAAGGCACATCCAGCCAGCGCTTCTGGAAATAATCGCGAATACGAATATTGGGTGCCAGCAGCTGACAATAACCTTTGTCGGTAGAAACAATCGTTGCCTGGTGACCGGCGTCAGCCATTTTCACCGCCAGCGTGGCGGCGAGATCGTCTGCTTCGTCTAAATCGGCCACCCAACAGCTGACGCCAGCGGCGCGGAAGGCGTCCTGCAGCGCGGGCATCTCCAGATGCAAATCTTCCGGCATCGGCGGACGACCCGCTTTGTAATCCGGCAAAAGTTGATGGCGCCAGCCAGGCTGACGCTCATGGCTATCAAACACCGCCACCACATGCGTGGGCTGGGTATGTCCTAATAACTGATGCAAGGCGGCAACGCAGCTGTCGCGGCACGGCGATCCCTGAACGGCGTGCAGACGGCGAATCAGATTGAGTGCATCAATGATAAGAAGATGAAACGACATAGCGATAGCGGCAGCCCGTAGGCTGCCTTCCTGATGGGTTATTTGATGATTTCGTAGCAAGGCGTGTAGGCGCTGCCCGGCAGCTTCATGCGCTGCTGCGCGACAAAGCCCTGCAGCAGTTCGTCCATGCGGTGCATGAGATTGGCATCGCCGTGCAGCTTGTATGGACCTTTCTCGCGAATTTCACGAATCCCGATCTCTTTGACGTTACCTGCGACAATGCCGGAGAAGGCACGACGCAGATCGGCCGCCAACAGCTCGGCGGGTTGATCCGGGAACAGCTTCAGGTTTGCCATATTCTCGTGCGTCGGCAGGAAGGGCACCTGCAATTCAGGGGCGATACGAATCGACCAGTTGAAGCTGTAGGCATCGCCGGTTTCGCGACGATATTCTTTCACCTGCGGCATGGCTTTCTTCATCAGACGCGCCACTTCAGCGGCATCATCAATGATGATTTTGTAGTGCTTGCGTGCGCCTTCGCCCAGCGTGTTGACGATGAAATCATCCAGCACGCGGAAATAGTCGGCGCTCTCTTTGGGTCCGGTCAGAATCAGCGGAAGTACCTGATCGCTGTTATGCGGATTCATCAGAATACCCAACAGATAGAGCAGTTCTTCTGCTGTGCCAACACCGCCAGGGAAGATCACGATGCCGTGAGCGATACGCACAAAGGCTTCGAGGCGTTTTTCGATATCCGGCATGATGATCAGCTCATTGACCAGCGGATTCGGTGGCTCTGCGGCAATGATTGACGGTTCGGTCAGGCCGATAAAACGGCTGTCATGATAGCGCTGCTGTGCATGACCAACGGCGGCACCTTTCATCGGGGCTTCCATCACGCCAGGCCCGCAACCGGTACAGATGTTGAGTTCGCGCAGGCCCATTTGTGTGCCCACATTGCGGCAATATTGGTATTCCACCGTATTGATCGAGTGACCGCCCCAGCACACCACGGTATTCGGGTACTCACCAATATGGAGCGCACGCGCGTTACGCAGAATCGAAAACACCTGATTGGTGATATGCGCAGAGTCTTCCGGTTCATCACTCTGGCAGCGTTCGGTGGCCGCCAGTTGTCCGTTCACAAACAGGATATCGCGCAGCACGGCAAACAGGTTTGCCTGCAGCGAACGAATAATGCGGCCATCAACAAACGCCTCTTCCGGCGGGTTGATGAGTTCAAGTTTCACGCCGCGTTCACGGCGCAACACGTTGATATCAAAGTTTTCGAAACGAGAAAGTAATTCCTGGCTGCTGTCGGTTTGGCTGCCGGAGTTGAGTACCGCAAGAGAACAGTTACGAAACAGCTGATAAAGGTCGCTGCTGGCGGTGCGCTTCAGCATGTCGACTTCAAGCTGGGAGAGCAGATCCATCGAGCCAAGCGGGCTGATATGTGTAATCAAGAGAACTCCTTTACACGCAAATGCGTGGCTGATGACGCTGCGCTTAACTTATTAACGCAGCGACGAAAATCCCTGGTCGCGCATGCTTCAATCGCGCCTTCAACAGAGTAACGTTGTCCGCCGTGAATGCTCAAGAGGAACCGCGCATCCGTGCAGCGGCCTGCGAGGCGTCTCGCAATCTGTTACTGGCGAACCAGGCGGGAAAAACCGGGAGAGAAGGGCACGTTGCTGCGCCACGGATTGATATCCAGACCGCCGCGCCGCGTATAGCGCGCATAAACGGTTAACGCGTCTGGCTGACAAAAGCGCTGAACATCGTTGAAAATGCGTTCAACGCACTGCTCATGAAACTCATTGTGCTGACGGAATGAGATCAGATAACGCAGCAGCGCTTCACGATCGATACGCGGGCCTTTGTAGCGGATCATTACCGAGCCCCAATCGGGCTGATTGGTGATTAAGCAGTTTGATTTCAGCAGATGGCTAACCAGCGTTTCTTCAACCACCTCGCGGCCAGCAGCCTGCGCCAGATAATCTGCGTTGAAGGCGTAATCGTGGATTTCGATATCTTGCTCATCAATCACTTCGCCACTGAAGTGGCCAATTGGCTGGCCTTCCACTTCGCTGAGACGAAACAGGGCCACGCTGACCTGACCGTTCGCGCAGGCGCTGAGATCGCGCTCCAGCGTCTGGCGCACTTCGCCCCAGTCAGCGAAAACTGTCTGATTAAAACTGTTAAGATAGAGCTTGAAACTCTTCGACTCGATCAGGTTTTGGCTATCGGCGCGCAGCACTACTTCGCCCACCGCGACTTGCGGAACGCCTTTGCTGTTGAGCCAGGAGAGTTCGTATAGCGTCCAGATATCTGCACCAGTAAATGGCAGTGTATCGGGATACAGCCCAAGCGGCTCACGGTTCAGGCTGCGCGGTACGGATTGCAGCAGCGTGTTATCGTAAAGATCAACATAAGCCGTGGGCTTACCTAAGGTCAGGCCGCTTAATGCCTGATCCCGGTTTTCAGAAGACATAACGGTTACCACTAAATTTCATCAAAGTGGTTAAGTGTAACCTAACACCTGCGAGAATATGAATGATGCAGCAAACCGTAGATGCTCTGCGTGAATTTACCGCCCGCTACGTTGAACATTGGCAGCAACAAACCGGACATTTTCCCGCCAGCGCCGATCTGCTTGGCGTTCCTTCAGATTGTATTATCAGCACGCTGGATGACCGCGTGTTGTGGCAGCCGCAGCCGTTTACCTTACCGGCCACGCTTGAAGCGGTGGAGCGCGCACTGGATCTGCAGCTGCAACCGGAAATCAGTGCGTTTTACACCACGCAATTCGCAGGCGATATGACGGCAACCTTAGAGCAGCGGCCGATTACCCTGCTGCAGGTATGGAGCGAAGCGGATTTCACCCGCCTGCAGGAGAACCTGATTGGCCATCTGGTCATGAAGCGCCGCTTAAGACAAGCACCGACCTTGTTTATCGCCACCACCGATTCAGAGAATGATGTGATTGCGCTGTGCAATCTTACCGGTGAGGTCATTCTGGAGGAGCCTGGCACTAAAAAGCGCGAAGTGCTGGCGACATCCGTTAAGACATTTCTTAATGCATTACAACCGGTTACTCAGTGAGTTGCAGATTTTCAGGCTTCGCTTTGTGAGAGATCTCTCACGCCGCGTGTGAGAGATCGCTAGATCATCGTGCAGACTTCTGGAAGCCGTAAATGTAAAAATATTGTGAATCATGAACTTATGGCATCAATCTGAAAATTAAGACAGGGCTTAATCCATTAACGCTTCTTACTGGCTTGTTATTGCGATGGTTTCTGGGAGAATAGTCACCACTGGCAGGATGCTGGGGATTAAGAGACGTTCAGGAGAATGTCAGCCATGAGGCAGGAACGTAACGGAGTTTACGGCACAAGGAAGGCTTCAGGACGAAGCAGGACACTCAGGATTGAGTCAGGGACACCTCCAGGACGGAGAATGAGAGCCACGCGGAATGTGGCGGGCCAGGATGCTAAGGACCAATGTCATGATGACAAGCGACGGAAAGCGCAGGAAAAGTTGTCATGGATGAGCAGGGAGCACAGCAGTAGCTGGAATGCTGCAAACGAAAACCGGGAGCACTGTAATCACAGTGCTCCCTTTTTTTATGCCATTTTTGCGCCGGGCGTGACTGATGGTATGCTTGCCGCCCAATTTTTCTCTGGAGGTGGCGCATGTCGTCGCAAATGATTTTTCAGCGCCTGCAGCAGGTCGAAGCGGTGATGCGCGAACACGGCCATTGGCAGTCACAATCCCCCGAGGCGAACGCCTTCGCCAGTACCGAACCTTTCTGTCTCGATACCATGGAGCCGTTGCAATGGCTGCAATGGGTATTGATGCCGCGCTTTTATGCGCTGCTCGAAAGTGGCGCGCCGTTACCGCAGAATTTCGCCATCGCACCTTATTATGAAGTCGCATTGCCAGCCGACACCGCAGGCTATGCGGCTTTATTGCTGACGCTCAACAAATTTGATGCGCTGTTCCAGGAACCTTCCGCCTGATGCTCGAAATCCTTTATCAAGATGAGTGGCTGGTCGCCGTGAATAAGCCAGCCGGTTGGCTGGTGCATCGCAGCTGGCTCGATCGCAATGAAAAAGTGGTGGTGATGCAAACGGTACGCGACCAGATTGGTCAGCATGTGTTCACCGTGCACCGACTCGACCGCCCAACGTCTGGCGTGTTGCTGATGGCCTTATCGAGTGAAGTCGCTCATTTACTGGCGCAGCAGTTTGAGCAGCATCAGATGCAGAAAACCTATCATGCGGTGCTGCGCGGCTGGCTGGAAGGCGGCGCGACGCTGGATTATCCGCTGGTGGAAGAACTCGATAAGATTGCCGACAAATTCGCCACTCAGGAACCTGTTGCCCAACCGGCGGTAACGGATTACCAGGCGCTGGCACACGTTGAGATGCCGGTCGCTATCAGCCGTTATAACACCGCGCGCTATACGCTGGTGGAGATGGCGCCGCACACCGGCCGTAAACATCAGCTGCGCCGCCACATGGTGCATCTGCGTCATCCGATTATTGGCGACAGCGCGCACGGCGATCTGCGCCAGAATCGTGGTGCGGCGGCACACTTTGGCCTTAATCGCCTGATGCTGCATGCCAGCGCACTTAGCTTTACCCATCCCGTCACCGGCGAGCCCTTAGTGATTCGCGCCGGGCTGGATCGCGTCTGGCAGCAGATGCTTGAGCAATTTGGCTGGCAGGATCAGATCCCTGATGTTCCTAGGGTTGAGTTTGCCATTGATGCAGTCCAGGATAAGCCAACAGAATAAAGGAGCGGCAAGATGGCAAAGATTGGCATTTTTACAGGTACGGTTTACGGCAATGCGCTGCTGGTGGCTGAAGAAGCACAGACGGTGCTGGAAGAGCAGGGCCACGAGGTGAAGGTGTTTGAAGATCCGTCGATGGCGGATTGGCAGGCATACAGCAAAGAGGTGGTGCTGATTGTCACCTCAACCACTGGCCAGGGCGACTTCCCGGATAACATTGCCCGCCTGTATGTTAAGGTGCGCGATGAGCTGGGTTATCAACCTGAATTGCGTTACGGCGTGATTGGCTTGGGCGATAGCAGCTATGACAATTTCTGCGGTGCCGGTAAAACCTTCGATGCCACTTTGCAGGAGCAGAGCGCACAGCGTATCGGCGAGGTGTTGCTGGTGGATGCGACAGAAGATCCTGAGCCAGAATCAGTGACGTCACCTTGGGTGGAGAGCTGGGGTAAGTTGCTGTAATGACTTTTCCCTCACCCGAACCCTCTCCTGCCAGCGGGAGAGGGAATATTTAGAGGGTGCAGCCCGCACGGTTTGTTCCCTCTCCCGCGAAGTGGGAGAGGGCTAGGGTGAGGGCAACAACCATCACGTCACCGGCGCCGGATTAAATACCGCCAGCTGATTACGAATCCCCCAACGATCCGACCACGTCTGTTTGCGCCCGCTGGCAATCTCCAGAATCAACTCAAACAGTCGCCAACCGACCTGTTCAATACTCTCTTCGCCCGTCGCAATGGTTCCGGCATTAATATCCATCAAATCATGCCAGCGATCGGCCAGCGCATTGCGCGTTGCCATCTTAATCACCGGAATGGCGGCTAAACCGTAAGGCGTGCCGCGCCCGGTGGTAAACACCTGCAAGGTAATGCCCGATGCCAGCTGCTGCGTGCCACAAACGAAATCGCTGGCTGGCGTGGCCGCATAAATCAGCCCGCGTTTAGTAGGGCGCTGACCTGGCGACAACACTTCAACAATCGGGCTGCGACCTGACTTCGCAATCGAGCCCAGCGCTTTCTCCACCACATTCGCCAGCCCGCCTTTTTTATTGCCCGGCGAGGGATTGGCGCTGCGATCGGTTTGGCCCTGGCTGAGATAATCGTCATACCACGCCATCTCTTCCAGCAGCCGTTTGCCGACCACTTCATCCACCACGCGCGGCGTCAGCAGATGAATGGCATCACGCACCTCGGTCACTTCCGAGAACATCACCGTTGCACCGCAGCGCACCAGCAAATCAGAAGCAAATCCCACGGCGGGGTTCGCCGTTACGCCCGAGAAGGCATCGCTGCCGCCGCATTGCGTGCCAATCACCAGCTCTGATGCCGGACAGGTTTCGCGCTGGCGTTGATTGAGCTTCTTCAGATGACGTTCGGCGACCTGCAGGATTTCATCCACCATCGCACCAAAACCGACCAGCCGCTCATCCTGCAAACGCACAATGTCGTTGTCATCCAGCGAAATCGCCTGCACGTCCGGTGTGCCGGTCAGCAGACGTTCTGGCTGTAACTTCTCGCAGCCAAGGCTGACGATCATCACTTCGCCACCGAAATTGGGATTCAGTGCCAGATTATGAATGGTGCGAATCGGCACCACTGCGGCCGGCGCATTGATTGCCACGCCGCAGCCATACAGATGATTGAGCGCCACCACGCCATCGACATTGGGATAGCACGGCAGCAAATCACGCTCGATGATCTGCACCACATAATCCACCACGCCCGCTACGCAGTGAACGCTGGTGGTGATACCGAGCAGATTACGCGTGCCCACGCTGCCATCCGCGTTGCGATAGCCTTCGAAGGTATAACCTTCCAGCGGCGGCAGCGCGGGCGGCACATTGTTTGCCAGTGGCAAACTGTTGAGCGGTGGCGCTTCGGGCAGCGCCACCAATGATTCTTCAATCCAGCTACCTTGTGGGATCGGACGCAGTGCGTAGCCAATCACTTCACCGTAGCGCAGGATTGCGCCCGCTTGTGGGATGTCACTCAACGCGACTTTATGTCCCTGCGGCACATGTTCTGTCAGTTGCAGCCCGTCATCGAAACGGGTGCCGGACGGCAATCCCTGATTGTTGACCACGATCGCCACGTTATCGGCATCGTGCACTTTGATATAGAGCGGTTTTTCTGTCAGAGGACGGTTCATTGCTCACCTTCCAGTTCGTCGCACTGTACTTAGCAGCGCGGTTTAAAATACGTCCATCACGTCATCGTTTTTTGCCAGCCTCAGTATATGCAGGGGTATTTGCCGGATGCATTGTGCAACTGACTGGCTTTAAGGAGATTTATCAGAGGATTTTGGTTCGTTTATCCAAACGCAAGTGAAGGGACTCACAAACTGCTCTTGGCCTGTACGTTTACCAGGCAAAATCGCGGTGAAAAAAAGCGTTCCGTGAGCCACGCCGCAGCGTTATGTGCACATGCCATAAAATCATTCTCATTCGCCCTTCATCCTCATGCGTTCTTCCAGTGTTTCGCCGCCAGGCTGTTCCTATACTGATTCTCGTTCTTCAACGTTAGGTTATTCGTCACGACGCATCATCGTATTGCCAAATATAAAAATCGCCGTGTTTAACCCAACATCATTCTGATACCCAACGCGATGTGTATGCAGTCAGAGTGGATGTAGCGTTCGCTATATTTCAGGAGTGCATCATGAATAGTTTCAGCCAGACAGCGGAAGCGGTGCAAAAGCGCACCAATGCCCGTTACTGGATTGTGGTGATGTTATTTATCGTCACCTCGTTCAACTACGGTGACCGCGCAACCATTTCAATTGCCGGTTCGGCGATGTCCAAAGATATCGGCCTTGATTCGGTCGGCCTGGGTTACATCTTCTCCGCCTTCTCGTGGGCGTACGTTATTGGTCAGATTCCCGGCGGCTGGCTGCTCGACCGCTTCGGCTCAAAACGCGTCTACTTCTGGAGCATCTTCCTCTGGTCGCTGTTCACCTTGCTGCAGGGCTTCGTCGATCTGTTCAGCGGCTTTGGCATTATCATTTCGCTGTTCCTGTTGCGCTTCCTGGTCGGCCTGGCGGAAGCGCCATCCTTCCCCGGCAACAGCCGCATCGTTGCGGCCTGGTTCCCGGCGCAGGAGCGCGGCACCGCAGTAGCAATCTTCAACTCGGCGCAATACTTCGCCACGGTGATCTTCGCGCCGATCATGGGTTGGCTGGTGTCAGAAGTGGGCTGGGCGCACGTGTTCTGGTTCATGGGCGGATTGGGCATCATCCTCAGCTTCATCTGGCTGAAAGTGATCCACGACCCCACCGATCATCCGGGCGTTAACAAAGCCGAACTGGAGTACATGGAGCAGGGCGGCGCGCTGATCAACATGGACGTCAAAAAGGACGACCGCAAAGTGAGCTGGAGCGAGAAGTGGTTCCAGATCAAACAGTTGCTGACTTCCCGCATGATGCTGGGCATCTATCTCGGCCAATACTGCGTCAACGCCTTAACTTACTTCTTTATTACCTGGTTCCCGGTGTATCTGGTGCAGGCGCGCGGCATGTCGATTCTAAAGGCGGGCTTTATTGCCTCGATTCCGGCGGTATGCGGCTTCCTTGGCGGCGTCTTGGGCGGGGTGATTTCTGATTATCTGATGCGCAAAACCGGTTCGCTGAATATCGCGCGTAAAACGCCGATTGTGCTCGGCATGCTGCTCTCCATTTCAATGGTGATGTGTAACTACACCGACACCGAATGGGTGGTGGTGTTCTTCATGGCGCTGGCGTTCTTCGGCAAAGGCATTGGTGCGCTGGGTTGGGCGGTGATGGCAGATACCGCACCGAAAGAGATCAGCGGTTTGAGCGGTGGTCTGTTCAACATGTTCGGTAACTTCTCCGGCATCGTCACGCCAATCGCTATCGGTTACATCATCGCCACCAGCGGTTCCTTCGAAGGCGCGCTGATTTATGTCGGTATCCATGCTTTTGTCGCCGCATTTAGCTTCCTGGTGATTGCCGGCGATATCAAACGCGTCGAGCTGAAAACCAGGCCATAAGGACGGACTATGACTACGCAAAGCACGCCGGTCATCACCGACATGCAGGTGATTCCGGTTGCCGGTTACGACAGCATGCTGCTCAACATCGGTGGCGCGCACAGCGCCTGCTTCACCCGCAATATTGTGGTGCTGACTGACAGCGCCGGACATACCGGCGTCGGTGAAGCTCCGGGCGGTGAAACCATCTACCAAACGCTGGTTGAGGCGATTCAGCAGGTAAAAGGCCAGCAGGTTGCGCGCATGAATCGTCTGGTGCAGCAGGTGCACAAAGGCAATCAGTCGGCGGATTTCGATACCTTCGGCAAAGGCGCGTGGACCTTCGAGCTGCGCGTCAATGCGGTGGCCGCACTGGAAGCGGCGCTGCTCGATCTGCTCGGCCAATGCCTCGGCGTGCCGGTGGCGGAACTGCTCGGACCGGGCCAGCAACGCGATGAAGTCACGGTGCTCGGTTATCTGTTTTATCTCGGCGATCGTCGTAAAACCGATTTGCCCTATCTGACCGGCGAAAATGCCAGCCACGATTGGTATCACTTACGCCATCAGGAGGCGCTGACGCCGGAATCCGTGGTGCGGCTGGCGGAAGCGGCGCAGGACAAATACGGCTTCAAAGATTTCAAACTCAAAGGCGGCGTGCTGCCTGGCGAGCAGGAGATTGAATCGGCGGCAGCGCTGAAAAAACGCTTTCCCGATGCGCGCATCACCGTTGATCCCAACGGTGCCTGGACGCTCGACGAAGCCATTCGCTTGTGTAAAGGCATGGGTGATGTGCTGACCTACGCCGAAGATCCGTGCGGTGCCGAGCAGGGCTATTCCGGTCGCGAAGTAATGGCCGAATTTCGCCGTGCGACGGGCTTGCCGGTCGCCACCAACATGATTGCCACCAACTGGCGCGAAATGAACCACGCGGTGATGCTCAACTCCGTCGATATCCCGCTGGCCGATCCGCACTTCTGGACGTTGAGCGGCGCCGTGCGCGTGGCGCAACTGTGCGACGACTGGGGATTAACCTGGGGCTGTCACTCCAATAACCACTTCGATATTTCACTGGCGATGTTCACCCACGTTGGCGCGGCTGCGCCGGGCAAACCCACCGCCATTGATACGCACTGGATTTGGCAGGAGGGCGATCAGCGCCTGACCAAAGAGCCGCTGCAGATCCGCAACGGCAAGATCGCCGTGCCGGATAAGCCGGGCCTTGGCGTCGAGCTGGATTGGGATCGTCTGCATCAGGCCAACGCTTTGTACAAATCGCTGCCGGCGGGCGCACGTAATGACGCCACCGCTATGCAGTATCTGGTTCCCAATTGGTCATTTGACCGCAAGCGCCCAGCATTGGGTCGCGGCTAAGTCTAAGGAGCAGGAAATGAGTCAGACACCGAAAATTACATCGCTGCAGGTCATTCCGGTGGCCGGTTACGACAGCATGTTGCTCAACCTGAGCGGCGCGCATTCGCCGTTTTTCACCCGCAATATCGTCATCATTAAAGACAATGCCGGACATACCGGTGTGGGTGAGATTCCGGGTGGCGAAAAGATTCTTCAGACGCTGGAGGATGCGGCGGCGCTGGTGGTGCAGAAAACCGTTGGTGAATACAAAAATATCCTCAATCTGGTGCGCAGCACCTTTGCCGACCGCGATGCCAGCGGGCGCGGCAACCAAACCTTTGATTTGCGTACCACCATTCACGTGGTGACCGGCATCGAAGCGGCGCTGCTCGATCTGCTGGGGCAGCACCTGGGCATGAACGTTGCCTCGCTACTCGGCGATGGTCAGCAGCGTGACCGCGTGGAAATGCTCGGCTACCTGTTCTACGTCGGTGACCGCAAGAAAACCTCGCTGCCGTATCAGAGCCAGGAAAACGACAAATGCGATTGGTATCGCCTGCGCCACGAAGAAGCGCTGACGCCGGATACGGTGGTGCGCCTGGCGGAAGCGGCGTATGAAAAATATGGTTTCAACGATTTCAAACTGAAAGGCGGCGTGCTGCGCGGCGGCGAAGAGGCCGAAGCGATAACGGCACTGGCGAAGCGCTTCCCGCAGGCGCGCGTCACGCTCGATCCTAACGGCGCATGGTCGCTGAACGAGGCGATTCTGCTCGGTAAGCAGCTGAAAGGCGTGCTGGCCTATGCGGAAGATCCGTGCGGTGCCGAGCAAGGCTATTCCGGTCGTGAAGTGATGGCGGAGTTCCGCCGCGCCACCGGCATGCCGACCGCCACCAACATGATCGCTACCGACTGGCGTCAAATGGGCCACACGCTGTCATTGCAATCGGTCGATATCCCGCTGGCCGATCCGCACTTCTGGACGATGCAGGGTTCGGTGCGCGTGGCGCAGATGTGCCACGACTTCGGCCTGACGTGGGGCTCGCACTCCAACAACCACTTCGACATCTCACTGGCGATGTTCACCCACGTTGCCGCTGCCGCACCGGGCGCGATTACCGCCATCGATACCCACTGGATTTGGCAGGAAGGCAATCAGCGCCTGACCAAAGAGCCGTTCCAGATTAAAGGCGGCATGGTGCAGGTGCCGCAAAAACCGGGCCTCGGCGTCGAGCTGGATATGGATCAGGTGATGCAGGCCAACGCGCTGTATCAGAAACACGGTTTGGGCGCGCGCGATGATGCGCAAGCCATGCAGTTTCTCGTACCGAACTGGACCTTTGATAACAAGCGTCCGTGCCTGGTGCGCTAACTTTTCCGGCTCCCCGCGCGGGAGCCTGCTGTAACCGACAGGAGTGAAGACAATGAGCAATGCCTGGCCGAATCCTTTTCGTCGCCGTTTGCTGGCAGGAGAAACCCTGATTGGCAGCTGGTGCGCGCTGGCTAATCCATTAACCACCGAAGTGCTGGGCCTGGCGGGCTTTGACTGGCTGGTACTGGATGGCGAACACGCGCCTAACGACATCACCACCTTTGTGCCGCAGCTGATGGCGCTGAAGGGCAGCCACAGCGCGCCGGTGGTGCGTCCGCCGTGCAACGAACCGATCATTATCAAGCGCTTGCTGGATATCGGCTTCTACAACTTCCTCGTGCCGTTCGTGGAAACCGAGGAAGAGGCGATTCGCGCGGTGGCATCAACTCGCTATCCACCGGCTGGCATTCGTGGTGTCTCGGTTTCGCACCGCAGCAACATGTACGGCACGCTGCCGGACTACAACAGCACCATCAACGACAACATCACGGTGCTGGTGCAGATCGAAACGCAACAGGCGGTGGACAACATCGATGCTATCGCCGCAGTCGATGGTGTCGATGGCATCTTCGTGGGGCCGGGCGATCTCTCGGCAGCGCTCGGCTATCTCGGCCAGCCTGCGCATCCCGAAGTATTGAAAGTGATTAAACACGTTTTCGAACGCGCCAAAGCGGCGGGGAAACCGAGCGGCATTCTGGCGCCGGTGGAAGCCGATGCGCGCCGTTATCTGGAGTGGGGCGCCAGCTTTGTGGCGGTTGGCAGCGATCTGGGCGTGTTCCGTCACGCCACGCAGGCGCTGTGTGACAAATTTAAAAAATAACTGACTGAGAGGAAAGGCAATGAAAATTGGATTTATCGGCCTCGGCATCATGGGCAAACCGATGAGTAAAAACCTGGTGAAAGCCGGTTATTCGCTGGTGGTGCGCGACCATAATGTCGGCAACGAAGCAGAGCTGGTGGAGCTGGGCGCCACCGTGGCAAAGACGCCAAAAGAGGTGGCTGAACAGGTGGATGTGCTGATCACCATGGTGCCGAACTCGCCGCAGGTTAAAGAGGTGTGCCTCGGCGCTAACGGCATCATTGAAGGCGCGAAGCCGGGTCTGATCGTGATCGACATGAGTTCCATTGCGCCATTGGCCAGCCGCGAAGTGCATGATGCGCTGGCGGCGAAAGGCATCAAAATGCTCGATGCGCCGGTGAGCGGCGGCGAGCCGAAAGCGATTGAAGGCACGCTGTCGGTGATGGTCGGCGGTGATAAAGCGGTGTTCGATCAGTGCTACGACATCATGAAAGCGATGGCGGGTTCGGTGGTCCACACCGGCGACATTGGTGCGGGTAATGTTACCAAGCTGGCGAATCAGGTGATCGTGGCGCTCAACATCGCGGCGATGTCGGAAGCGCTGTCGCTGGCGACCAAAGCGGGCGTTAATCCTGAGCTGGTTTATCAGGCGATTCGTGGTGGCCTGGCGGGCAGCACCGTGCTGGATGCCAAAGCGCCGATGGTGCTGGATCGTAACTTCAAGCCGGGCTTCCGTATCGATCTGCACATCAAAGATCTGGCCAATGCGCTGGATACCTCGCACGAGATTGGCGCGCATTTGCCGCTGACCGCTGCGGTGATGGAGATGATGCAGGCGCTCAAGGTGGACGGACAGGGCACTTCCGACCATAGCGCACTGGCCTGCTATTATGAAAAATTAGCGAAAGTTGAGATCACTCGGTAGTGCAATCGTCCGGCGTCTGCGGATGCCGGGCGGCTCGCTGCCTTCGCAGGACGGATGTCCGTCATCAACCGCGCTGGATTGCCTATGAAAATTGTCATCGCACCGGATTCATATAAAGAGAGTTTATCCGCCCTGGAAGTGGCTTCGGCGATTGAAGCGGGATTCCGCGAGATCTTTCCTGAAGCTGACTACGTGAAAATACCGGTTGCCGACGGTGGCGAAGGCACGGTTGAAGCGATGGTGGCGGCAACGCAGGGAAACATTGTCCGGCTGACGGTTACTGGACCGCTCGGCAAGCCAGTGGAAGCGTTCTACGGTTTGTCAGGCGATGAGCGTACCGCGTTTATCGAAATGGCGGCGGCCAGTGGGCTGGAGTTAGTGCCCGCCGCACAGCGCGATCCGCTGATTACCACCTCGTTTGGCACCGGCGAGTTGATCAAAGATGCGCTCGATCGCGGTGTCGATCACATCATCATCGGCATTGGCGGCAGCGCCACCAACGATGGCGGTTCCGGCATGATGCAGGCGCTGGGCGCGCAGCTGCTGGATGAGCACGGCAAGGAAATTGCCTATGGCGGTGGTGCATTGCCGCAGCTGGCACACATTGATATCGGACAGCTGGATGCGCGTATTAAAGAGTGCCGCTTTGAAGTGGCCTGCGATGTCAGTAATCCGCTTACCGGTGAAAAGGGCGCATCGGCGATTTTTGGCCCGCAAAAGGGCGCAACGCCGGAGCTGGTGCAGCAGCTGGACAAGGCGCTGGAACATTACGCCACCTTGATTCATCGCGATCTGGATATTGATGTTTTACACATTGATGGCGGCGGCGCGGCCGGTGGCATGGGCGCGGCGCTGCATGCGTTTTGCCAGGCCGAGTTGCGCAGCGGTATCGAGATTGTCACCGAAGCCCTGGGCCTGGCCGAGCAGGTGAAAGATGCCGATCTGGTGATTACCGGCGAAGGACGCATTGATAGCCAGAGCATCAACGGCAAGGTGCCGATTGGTGTGGCAAAAGTCGCGAAGCAGTTTAATAAGCCGGTGATTGGTATTGCCGGGAGTTTGACGGCGGATGTCGGCGTGGTGCATCAACATGGGCTGGATGCGGTATTTAGCGTGCTGTTTAGCATTTGTTCGCTGGAAGACGCGCTGGCCAATGCGGCGCAGAACGTGCGTTTGACGGCGCGCAATGTGGCGGCGGTGATTAAGGTGGGTAAAGCGCTGTAAGCCTGGTCGCCATGAATGGCGACCCTACAAATGCGCACGCATAATGCCGTCGTAGGGTCGGCATTTATGCCGACCTGGTCCGTCACCGCACTAACCCAACGCCAACAATTTTCTCGCCTCTCGCGCCACGTTCGCCATCTCATCGCTCAACTCCAGCAGCTCCGGTTCAAGCGCGTCGATATCGCTCTCCTGATGCAAACTCTTCTCCAGCTGCTGACACAGCTGCTTCAGGCGCGGCACGCCGCTGTAGCTGGCGCTGCCGTGCAGTTTGTGAATAATCTCGCGCAAGCCCACCACATCGTTACTCGCCATCGCACTCTCAACGTGCTCTTCCACTTCTGGCAGGAAATCGAGCAGCATTTGCAGCAGATCGCGGGCTAAATCAGGTTTATTGGCGGCCTGACGCAGCGCTAACGTCCAATCCAGAGACGGCGCCACTTCAGGCGGTTGTGGTTGCGGCGCGATTCGGTTCGGCGCGTAGCGTTGCAGCAGCTGGCTCAGTTTGTCCTCGTCAATCGGCTTCGCCAGATAGTCATTCATGCCAGCATTGATGAGCTGCGCACGTTCACCATCCAGCGCATGCGCAGTAACGGCGACAATCGGTGTGGTGGCGTGCAGCGGCAGGCTGCGGATGATTTCGCTGGCGCGGATGCCATCGATATCTGGCATCTGAATGTCCATCAGAATCACGTCCAGCTTGTGCAGGCGCGCCTGGCGAATCGCCTGCTCGGCGTTATCACACAGAATGATGTGCTGCACCTGCTCCTCCAGCAGCGCGCCAATCAGTTTCAGGTTGGCGGGATTGTCATCCACCGCCATTACCGTCAACGGCTGACGTGCGCCACGCGGCAGCGCATCGCTTTGCCAGTCATGTAAGTCGAGCAGCATTGGCAGCAAGCGTGTTAACGAAACCGGCTTGGCGATACAACCGGCAATGCCGCGCGCGCGCAAGTCGTCGGCAAACAGCATCATTTCACTCGGCAGCGCCAGCAGCACCGAATCGGCACGCGCATGCAGACGCGTAATCAACGCATCCGATAGCGTCGCAGGATGCGGTTCGGTGACCGGCAAGCCCATCAGCAGCAGCGGGAAGTGCGTATCGGGCATCTCTTCCAGACTGGAGAAGTGCTGCACCTGCAACGGCGTGATGCTCAGCATCTCCTGCACCGCTTTCGCCACCGCCGGGTGGGGTTCGATATAGGCCAGCGGGGTGGCGCGCAAATCATCCAGCATGCGCGGAATGGCCGGTGCGTTCGGATTGAGATCAAGATGAATATGTACCCAGAAGGTGGAACCCTGATTCGGACGGCTGTGGAAGGCAATTTCGCCGCCCATCTCGCTCACCAGTTTCTGTGTGATCACCAACCCTAAACCGGTGCCGCCATGACGACGTGAAATACTGGCATCGGCCTGGCGAAACGCCTGGAACAGCTGCGACTGCTGCTGTTCGGAGATACCGATGCCGGTGTCATGCACCTGAATCTCCAGCTCGACGCGCGTGGTGCTGACGCTGCGCAGCTCAACGCGCAGATCGATATGTCCGTGCTCGGTGAATTTAATCGCGTTGCCGATCAGGTTGATCATGATCTGCTGCAGGCGCAGCGGATCGCCAATCACGTTGTCCGGCACCTGTTTTTCCAGGCAGACGGTAATTTCCAACCCTTTGTCGTGGGCAGACGGCGCCAGCAGCACCAGCGTTTCATCCAGCGTGGCGCGCAGCGGGAACGGGATCGATTCCAGCACCAGCTTGCCCGCTTCCAGCTTCGAGAAATCAAGCACGTCGTTAATGATGCTCAGCAGGTTATTCGCCGAACGCTCGATGGTGCTCATGTAGTCGCGCTGGTTGGTGCTCAGCCCGGTTTTCAGCATCTGGCGGGTAAAGCCAATTACGCCATTTAGCGGCGTTCGCAGCTCGTGCGACATGTTGGCGAGAAACTCTGATTTGATACGCGCTGCTTCCTGCGCGCGCTTCTTCGCCAGATCCAGCTCCACGTTCTGAATCTCCAGCTGCTCCAGCGTTTCACGCAGATCGTAAGTCGCCTGATCAATGTTCTGCTGCATCTCTTCGTGATAGGCGGTGAGCGACATCGCCATGGCGTTGATGCCGTTTTTCAGAATGCTCAGCTCGCCCAGCATGTAGCCATCCACGCGACTGTCCAGCTGGCCGCGGCGAATGCGGTCCACGGTGGTGACCATATTGCGAATCGGGCCGGTGACGTCGCGCATCAGGCGATAGGCAAACAGCATGGCGATGCACAGGCAGAACAGCAGCAGCAGCGTAGCGACAAACACCTCTTTGTACTGCTCCAGCCGCACCGATTGCAGATCCAGCTCGATTGCCACATAACCCAGCGGATTCCCGGCGGGCTTGGCATCTTCGCCCGGCAATTCATCCACCGAATAGCGTTCAGAGATAATCGGCGTGCGCAAAATCATCACATTGCCTTGCCGTTCCACCGAGACGCCATCTTCCAGCGTGGAGATGTCCTCTTTCTGTAATAACGAGAGGTTTTGGTTGTTATTCGAGGTGACGTAAACGTGATTGTTGTTGTCGAAAATGGTGATGGCACGGACAATATTGGAGTGGCGGCGATGCAGCAGGCTGACTAATTCGCGAATCGCATCGCGGTTGTGCCACGTCATGCCGTATTCACTGGAGACCGCCAGCGGTTCGATGATGTTCGCCCCCGCGTCGTGCACCTGATGCTGTAATTCGTTGTAGCGGTGCACCACAAAGAAGGTACTGAGCAGCAGGCCAATCATCAGCGTTGGCGCCAGTATCAAAATCATCATTCGCGCCCGCAGGCTGTATTTGGTCATAATTGTGGCCTGGCGATTCCTGGCATTTTTTCCCTGTGCGAGCGCATTGAACGGCTGCACACCCAATTAAAGTAGAGATTTCACAATACTATGGCGCAATTTTACTCTGCAAAACAGCGTGTGACGACTAAGGCGCGCATATCCGTCACCATCGAAGACCTCGATCCTTTCGGACAAGGTGTTGCGCGCCATAAAGGCAAGACGATGTTTGTCAGCGGCGCGCTGCCTGGTGAACAGGCGGAAGTGACGGTGTTCGAGGATAAAAGCAAATACGCGCGCGCCAAAGCCAACAAGATCCTCAATCCTAACCCACAACGGGAAACCCCGCGTTGCGTCCATTTTGGCGTGTGCGGCGGCTGCCAGCAGCAACATGCCTCGGTGGCTTTGCAGCAGGAGAGTAAAGCGCGCGCATTAAGCCGCATGTTAAGCCGCGAAGCGCCGCTGCCGGTGAAGGTCGATGAGATCATTAGCGGCAGCGCGTGGGGCTACCGTCGCCGGGCGCGTTTAGGCTTGCAGTGGCAGCCAAAACAGCAGCGTCTGCAAATGGGCTTCCGCCAGGCCGCCAGCAACGATCTGGTTGAACTGAAGCAATGCCCGGTTTTGGTGCCCGAACTTGAAGCGTTGCTGCAGCCGCTGCACCAGTGCCTCAGCGATTTACAGGCAGTTAAACGGTTAGGCCACGTAGAATTGGTGCTGGCGGATAATGGCCCGCTGATGGTACTGCGTCATCTTGATGCATTATCTGCAGGCGATCGCGCAAAACTGGAACGCTTTTCGCATGAGCAGCAACTGTCGCTCTATCTGGCTGATGGCAGCGAAAGTTTGCTGGCGCTGAATGCGCGCGAACCTTTTTATCACTCGTTGAATTTGCCGCTATCCTTTAGCCCGCAGAATTTTATTCAGGTCAACGATGGTGTGAATCAGCAGATGGTCGCCAAAGCCATTCAATGGCTGGATTTGCAGCCAGAGGATCGTGTGTTGGATTTGTTCTGCGGCATGGGAAACTTTACTTTGCCATTAGGAAAGTTCGTACAAAATGTTGTAGGTGTGGAGGGCGTTGCAGCATTAGTGCAGCAGGCAGCGTATAATGCTGAGCAGACTAATCTCAAGAATGTTCGCTTTTTCCAGCATAACCTGGAGGAAGATGTATCGCGTCAGCCGTGGGCGACGCAGGGATTTAACAAGGTGTTACTGGATCCAGCGCGTGCTGGGGCCGCGGGCGTAATGGCGCATGTGGTTAAACTTGCGCCGCAACGTGTGGTCTATGTTTCCTGTAACCCTACAACGCTGGCGCGTGACAGTCAGACATTGCTGTCAGCGGGCTACCATTTGGAAAGGGTCGCGATGCTGGATATGTTTCCCCATACCAGTCATCTCGAATCCATGGTGCTGTTTAGCAAAGCATAAGCGATGTCCACATCGCTGTGGCAGGAGAGGATATGGTTGCGGTTAGAAGTGCGCATTTAAATACGGCGGGCGAATTTGCCCTCGACCAGTGGATCGCCAGTTTGAGTATCAACAATCCGCAATCCTGTCAGCGACTGGCGGATGCGTGGCGCTACTGTGAAGCCGAAACGCACAACCATCCTGATCAAGCTCTGCTGCTGTGGCGCGGTATTGAGATGGTGGAAATTCTCACCATGCTCAGCATGGACATTGACAGCCTGCGCGCGGCGCTGCTGTTCCCGCTCGCCAACGCCGATGTGGTGAGCGAAGAGGATCTCGAAAAAGCCTTTGGCAAAGAGATTGTGATGTTGGTGCACGGCGTGCGCGACATGGATGCCATTCGCCAGCTGAAAGCGATTCACAACGATTCGATGGCCTCCGAGCAGGTGGATAACGTGCGCCGTATGTTGCTGGCGATGGTGGAAGATTTCCGCTGTGTGGTCATCAAGCTGGCAGAACGTATCGCCCATCTGCGTGAAATGAAAGACGCGCCAGAAGATGAGCGCGTGCTCGCGGCGAAAGAGAGCACCAATATCTACGCGCCGCTGGCCAACCGCCTGGGTATCGGCCAGCTCAAATGGGAGCTGGAAGATTACTGCTTCCGCTATCTGCATCCCGATGAATACAAACGTATTGCTAAGCTGCTGCACGAACGCCGTATCGATCGCGAAGGCTACATCGAAAGCTTCGTCGCCAACCTGCGCGCCGAGATGCAGAAAGAGGGCGTGCGGGCCGAAGTGTACGGTCGTCCAAAACACATCTACAGCATCTGGCGCAAGATGCAGAAGAAGTCGTTAGCGTTCGATGAGCTGTTTGACGTGCGTGCGGTGCGCATCGTGGCGGAACGCTTGCAAGATTGCTACGGCGCACTCGGTACGGTGCATACGCTGTTTCGCCATCTGCCGAGTGAGTTTGACGACTACGTTGCCAATCCCAAGCCCAACGGCTATCAATCGATTCATACCGTGGTGCTTGGGCCGCAGGGCAAAACGGTGGAAATCCAGATCCGTACGCGTCAGATGCATGAAGATGCCGAGCTGGGCGTCGCCGCACACTGGAAGTACAAAGAAGGTCCAACCTCCAGCAACGCGCGCGGCGCGGCGGGACATGAAGGGCGCATCGCCTGGCTGCGTAAGCTGATTAGCTGGCAGGAAGAGATGGCTGATTCCGGCGAGATGCTGGAAGAGGTGCGCAGCCAGGTATTCGACGATCGCGTGTATGTGTTTACCCCGAAAGGTGACGTGGTCGATCTGCCTGCGGGATCAACGCCGCTCGACTTTGCCTATCACATTCACAGCGATATCGGTCACCGCTGCATTGGCGCTAAAATCAGCGGTCGCATCGTGCCGTTTACCTATCAGTTGCAGATGGGCGATCAGATTGAGGTGATCACCCAGAAGCAGCCGAATCCAAGCCGCGACTGGCTGAACCCGAACCTCGGCTATATCACCACCAGCCGCGGACGTTCGAAAATTCACGCCTGGTTCCGTAAGCAGGATCGCGACAAAAATATTATCGCTGGCCGTCAGATCCTCGAAAACGAGCTGAATCAGATGGATATCAGCATGCGCGAAGCGGAGAAACTGCTGCTGCCGCGCTATAACGTCAGTTCGCAGGATGAGTTGCTGGCGATGATTGGCGGCGGCGATATTCGCCTCAATCAGATGGTGAATTTCCTGCAAGGCAAGCTCAACAAGCCGAGCGCCGAAGAGGAAGATCGCGAGGCGCTGCGCCTGCTGACGCAAAAGTCACATGCACCGTCGGCGCGTAAAGAGAGCGGTCGCGTGGTGGTGGAAGGCGTGGGCAATCTGCTGCACCATATCGCCCGCTGCTGCCAGCCGATTCCTGGCGATGATATCGTGGGCTTTATCACCCAGGGACGTGGCATCTCAATTCACCGTGCCGACTGCGACCAGTTAACCGAGCTGATTTCGCACGCACCGGAACGTATCGTTGATGCGGTGTGGGGCGAAGATTACTCCAGCGGTTACTCGCTGGTGGTGCGCGTCACTGCCAACGATCGTAGCGGTTTGCTGCGCGATATCACCACCATTCTGGCTAACGAAAAGGTCAACGTGCTCGGTGTCTCCAGCCGTAGCGACACCAAAAAACAGCTGGCGACCATTGATATGGATATTGAGATCTATAACCAGCAAGTGCTTGGCCGCGTGCTGGCACGCCTTAATCAGGTGCCGGATATTATCGACGCGCGCCGTTTGCATTAGTAAGTGCTGGCTGTTCCCCCATCCTGGCCTTCCCCCGTTCACGGGGGAAGGAGACGCTGCCATATGCGACATCGGCGCATTCTCTCCCTAAATTTTCCCAAAGGATCCTCTCATGACGCCCTTAAACCGCCTGCTCACCATCATGCAAACCTTGCGCGACCCGGAGCGCGGCTGCCCGTGGGATCGTCAGCAAACCTTCGCCTCGATCGCGCCTTATACGCTGGAAGAAACCTACGAAGTGATCGATGCCATTCAGCGCGAAGATTTTGCCGATCTGCGCGGTGAACTTGGCGATCTGCTGTTTCAGGTGGTGTTTTACGCACAGATGGCCGATGAGCAGCAGCGCTTCAATTTTGACGACGTCTGCAACGCCATCAGCGACAAACTTGAGCGCCGTCATCCGCACATTTTTGGCGATGTTCAGGCCGAAACCAGCGAAGAAGTGCTGCAAAACTGGGAAGCGATCAAACACAGCGAGCGCGCGGAAAAATCGCAGCACTCTGCGTTAGATGACATCCCTAAAGCGCTGCCGGCATTGATGCGCGCGCACAAAATTCAGAAGCGTTGCAGTACGGTGGGCTTCGACTGGAATAATCTCGGTCCGGTGCTGGATAAAGTGCATGAAGAGATCGATGAAGTGATGCACGAAGCGCAGCAAGCGGTGGTGGATAACGACAAGCTGGAAGAGGAGATCGGTGATTTGCTGTTCGCGACCGTCAATTTATCGCGCCATTTAGGCAGCGAAGCAGAAGTCGCGTTACAGAAAGCCAACGATAAGTTTGAGCGCCGCTTCCGTCAGGTTGAAGCCATTATCGCCTCACAAGGTTTAGCGATGAGCGATGCCACCCTGGATCAAATGGAAGAGGCCTGGCAGCAGGTGAAAGTGTTGGAGAACAAGCAATAAGCGAATCTGGCGATTATTCCAGCACTGCGCATAAATTCGCCGCTTGAGCTTACTCGATTCAGCCTTGCGGTGACTTTGTGACATACATCAACATTTCGCACCATGCTATCCGCTATGTTACCGGCTTACCTGTGGAGGACGATGGTGTGATTCATCAATTGTGGCTTAAGACGACTTCAAGTATACTATTTTCCCGTCTTGGTTATTCCACCGTCTTTAAACCTAAACTCTCAGGTTCAGCATGACAACGAATTATATTTTTGTGACCGGCGGGGTCGTTTCCTCTCTGGGCAAAGGCATTGCCGCAGCCTCCCTCGCAGCTATCCTTGAAGCACGTGGTCTGAATGTGACCATCATGAAACTCGATCCGTACATCAACGTCGATCCGGGTACCATGAGCCCAACGCAGCACGGTGAAGTATTTGTTACCGATGATGGGGCCGAAACCGATCTGGATTTAGGTCACTATGAGCGCTTCATCCGCACTAAAATGTCGCGCCGCAACAACTTTACTACCGGTCGTATCTACTCAGAAGTGCTGCGCAAAGAGCGTCGCGGTGACTATCTGGGCGCTACGATTCAGGTTATCCCGCACATCACCAACGCCATCAAAGAACGCATCATCGAAGGCGGCGAAGGTCATGACGTCGTTCTGGTTGAGATCGGCGGTACCGTGGGTGATATCGAATCCCTGCCGTTCCTCGAAGCGATTCGCCAGATGGCGGTCGATGTCGGTCGTGAACACACCATGTATATGCACCTGACGCTGGTGCCGTATATGGCGGCCGCAGGCGAAGTGAAAACCAAGCCAACCCAGCATTCAGTGAAAGAGCTGCTGTCGATCGGGATTCAGCCAGACGTGCTGATCTGCCGTTCTGACCGCGCTGTGCCGGCGAACGAGCGCGCTAAAATCGCGCTGTTCTGTAACGTGCCAGAAAAAGCGGTTATTTCCCTGAAAGATGTGGATTCCATTTATAAGATTCCAGGCATGCTGAAATCGCAAGGTCTGGATGATTACATCTGCAAGCGTTTCAATCTGAACGCGCCGGAAGCGAACCTGGCCGAATGGGAACAGGTGATTTACGAAGAAGCCAATCCGGGCGGCGAAGTGACCATCGGTATGGTCGGCAAATATGTCGAACTGCCGGATGCGTACAAGTCAGTGATTGAAGCTTTGAAACACGGCGGCCTGAAAAATCGCGTTACCGTGAACATCAAACTGATCGACTCGCAGGATGTTGAAACGCGCGGTGTCGAATTACTGAAAGATCTGGATGCTATTCTGATCCCTGGCGGCTTCGGCTACCGCGGTGTGGAAGGCAAAATGATGACGGCGCAATACGCCCGTGAGAACAACGTGCCTTACCTGGGGATTTGCCTGGGCATGCAGGTTGCGCTGATGGAATTTGCCCGCAACGTTGCCGGTATGGAAGGCGCGAACTCTACGGAATTTGTGCCAGACTGTAAGTATCCGGTGGTTGCGCTTATCACCGAATGGCGTGACGAAGAGGGCAACGTTGAGCAGCGCACTGAGCAGAGCGATCTGGGCGGCACCATGCGTCTGGGCAGCCAGCAGTGCCAGTTGACGCCGGAAAGCAAAGTGCGTCAGTTGTACGGTTCTGAAATCATTACCGAGCGCCACCGTCATCGTTACGAAGTAAACAATATGTTGCTGAAGCCGATTGAAGCGGCGGGTCTGCATATTGCCGGTCGTTCTGGCGACGATCAGCTGGTTGAGATCATTGAGATCCCGAACCACCCGTGGTTTGTTGCCTGTCAGTTCCACCCGGAATTCACGTCGACCCCACGCGATGGTCATCCGCTGTTCGCTGGCTTTGTGAAAGCCGCGCAGGAACACCAGAAGCGTTTAGCGAAGTAAGTTTCACGAACAACGCGCGAACTTTTCGCGCGTTGTTTGTCTTAGGATTGACTAACTTGTACTGAGGAAAATCGAATGTCCAAAATCGTAAAAGTCATCGGTCGCGAAATCATCGACTCCCGTGGCAACCCAACTGTAGAAGCAGAAGTGCATCTGGAAGGCGGTTTCGTTGGTCTGGCTGCTGCGCCATCAGGTGCATCAACCGGTTCTCGCGAAGCACTGGAGCTGCGTGACGGTGACAAATCTCGTTTCCTGGGCAAAGGCGTAACCAAAGCGGTTGCGGCTGTTAACGGTCCAATCGCTAACGCGGTAACCGGTAAAGATGCCAAAGACCAGGCGAACATCGATAAGATCATGATCGAGCTGGACGGTACTGAGAACAAATCTAACTTCGGTGCTAACGCCATTCTGGCGGTTTCACTGGCTGCTGCTAAAGCTGCTGCTGCCTCTAAAGGCCTGCCGCTGTACGCGCACATCGCTGAACTGAACGGCACCCCAGGCAAATACTCTATGCCGCTGCCAATGATGAACATCATCAACGGTGGTGAGCACGCCGACAACAACGTCGACATCCAGGAATTCATGATTCAGCCAGTTGGTGCGCCAACCCTGAAAGAAGCCATTCGCATGGGTTCTGAAGTCTTCCATCACCTGGCGAAAGTGCTGAAGTCGAAAGGCATGAGCACCGCTGTTGGTGACGAAGGTGGCTACGCGCCAAACCTGGGTTCTAACGCCGAAGCACTGGCTGTTATCGCTGAAGCGGTAAAAGCAGCAGGCTACGAG